>NZ_JBAPKY010000008.1:0-110712 GCF_037083785.1 Roseovarius sp. D22-M7 | reverse complement strand
CCATGCCGACCGCGGAGACAACCATGCCTCCGGCAGCCACGCATTCAGGCGAGCAGGGCCTGACGCGACAAAAGCGATCAGACAACCGCATCAGGGGCGCGACAATGGCCTTGCCCCGAGCATGCTTATTTCGGGTTGAGGTGGATCTCAGGCACAAAAATCCCGCCGTTACCTTCCTTCGATCTTTACAGAAAAGCTGCGTTGCGCGCCAGACGGGGGGTCGGGAAACGGGGCGGCGCGGCGCACAACGGTGAGAGCCGCGCGGTCGAGCCGGGACGAGCCCGAGGAGCGGGCGAGCCCGACCGAGGCGAGCCGTCCGCCCGTGCCGATGGAGAACCGGACAATTGCCGCCCCGCGAGAGGTGGCGCGCGGGCGGGGAACGCGGGCGAGGTGGCGCATCACGAGACCGGGATAGTTGCTGGCGGCGGCGTTACCCTGCGCCTCGCTGCGGCGTGTCGTGTCGCGGCCCTGTCGCGTGGCAGTGGCGCTCTCTCGGCCGGCGGCGCTGCCGGCTTTGGCGTTGCGGGTCGCGTTGTTGCCTTGGCGGCTGCGGCTGCGCGCCTCTTGGCGCGCAGGCGATTGGCGTGCGGTAGCTGCCTGTTCGACCTCTCGCGGGCGGGCCTGCGGGCGACGCGACACCTGCACTCCCTGCTGCGGCCCGGGTTCCGCCCCGACCACGTCTTTCGCGGGCGCTTCGGCGGACTCGACCGGGGATGTCGCGGCGATCACTGGTGACGGTGTGCTGTCGCGGGGGCTGGCCGGAGATGTCGGCCTGAGAGGATCGGCGGCGGAAACCATTGGAATCGAATACTTTTCCGATGCAAGGGGCGCCGAAAGATCGGGATCGCGCGCGGCAAGGAGCGGCACCGCGTCCTCGGCTGCGGGGGCGGTTTCGGGTGGTGCGACACCAGGCGCAGACGCCGTTGGGCGCGCGATCTCGGCCGGTTCGGTCGGCTCCAGGATCTCCACCACCTGCCGGTTGGGCGTGACGGTGCTGTCGGAGACGGGCTGCACGGCGCCAGCCACCATGTCGGCGAAGCTGCTGCCCAGCATCGCCTCGGACGCGCCTGCCCCGCCGTCGATCTCGATCGTCGCGCGCGGATCGGAGACCCACAGACCGGCGCCGTGCAGGGCGAGGGCCGCCCCCGCGCAGACCATTATCATGCTGCGCGAGGCCCGGATCATTCGAGCCCCCGTTCGGTGATCATCACGACGCGTTCGGCCCCGGCCGCGCGCAGCGCTTCGCCAAGCCGGATCAGGTCGGGCGCGGGCAGGTCTGCATCGGGCACGATGCGTACATCGCGTACCGTTTCCCCCCGGTTTGTGTACGCCGCCCACATGTAGGCGCGCGCATCCGGCACGGCCGCGCCCCGATAGACCAGCCGACCGTCGGCATGGACCACAAGCGCGTCGGGCGGTGCGCGCCCCTCGAGGTCCTCGGTGCGCACAAGCCGCAGGTCGCCGTCGATCGGCGGGGCGATCGTGGCGGCGGCCATGAAGAAGATCAGCATCAGGAAGACGATGTTGATCAGCGCGATCGTCGGCTCGCGGCGGGACCGTGGCGCAGGTTTCCTCATGACGGCACCAGCACCTGCACGGAAAGCCCGGCCGCCCCGCGCAAGGCCAGCAGCAGGTCCGTCAGCCGCTGCGCGCTGACATCTGCGGACGTGCTGATGAGGGCGCGGCTCTCGCCGTCGCCCATCAGGGGGCCGAGTGTCGCGGGCAATGCATCGAGCGTCACCTCGCGCGCGTTGACCCGCAGGCTGTTCGCGCGCAGTTGCACGAAGATCGGCGGCGTGTCCGGGGATCTCGCGTGCCCGGCCCCGGCGGTGGTCAGGGTCACCTCGGAGAATTGCGAGAAGGTCGAGGATAGCATGAAGAACAGCAGCAGCAGGAAGATCACGTCGATGAGCGAGGTCAGCGACATCCTGCGCCGCCGGAACGCCGGATTACGCAAGATCGGGCACCGCCCGGCCCTGCGTCGCGCCTTGTGCCGCGCCCTGCCCGTCGGGGCGCAGCACCACGCCGAGCGCGTGATCGGCCAGCGCACGCTCGGCGGCCAGCCGCGAGTCGAGCCATGACAGGACGACCGAGGCGGGCATCGCCACCGCCAGACCGGCGGCGGTGGTCAGAAGCGCGACCCAGATGCCGCCCGCGAGCAGCGACGGATCGACCTGCGAGCCGGCAGATTGCAGCGCCTGGAATGCCTCGATCATGCCCAGAACCGTGCCGAAAAGCCCCAGCAGCGGGGCCACTTGCGCCACCGTGTCGAGAAAGCGGAATCCCCGTTCGAGCCGGGAAAAGCGCGCCTCGGCCTCGGCCTCGATCCGCCGGATGGCGGCGCTGTCGCGCGGGTCCTGCGCCGCGAAGGCGCGGGAGATGACCGGCGCGAGATAGCTGCGAGAGCCGGTGAGCGTGCGGCGTGCGGCATCGCCGTCGCCGCGGTCCCATTCGGTCACGGCGGCGCGCAGCGCGTAATGGCGGCCCACGCCCGAGGCGCGGAATTGCCAGAGCTTGTAGAACACGACCGCCAGCGTGGCCACCGAGATGACGGCGATGATCGCGATCACCGGCCCGCCCGTGTCGATCAGCCCCTGCAGTCGCGCGATCATCGCGTCGATCACGCTCATCCCGTCACCTCGATATCCGTGTCCGAGGACAGGCGCAGCCCCTTCAGGCACGCGGCGGGCGCAAGGCCCTCGCCCTCGCAGGTGCCGATACCGTTGACCAGCACCGCGCCGATACCCTCACAGGACGACCCGGCCAGATCGAATTGCCGCACGCGCGGGCGCCCCTCGGGCAGGGTGCCGAAATCGAACAGGGTCATGGTGGCGACGTGGCCCTCGGTGTCGAACAGCACCGCCTCGGCGACCAGTTTGTCGATCGCCGCGCCGAGATCGTTGCGGATCACGAAGGTCAGCCGGCAGCCCCCCGCCTCGGTGGCGGACACGGTGTTGAGCGCGAGGCCCAACCGGGGCGCGGGGTCGTTGCCGGATGGTTGCGCAAGCCCCGGCCCCGTCACGGCAAGGCACAGGGCCGCGGCAAGCAAGGGATGGGCGCAGTGAGGCGCATCCATGACAAGCTCCTTTCATCCTCCGGTCCGGAGGACAGATGAACCGCATGGCTGGCACGGGGCTGGCACGGGGTGATATCGTCGGCGCGGCCCATTTCAGGCGCGCCATGAGTGCCGTTTACCCTTCGACGAGGAAAAGAGTCAAGTTTGTGTAGCGACAGTGTCACCGAAAGGATCGGCCGGCGCGCCGCAGGTCAGAGGGTCCGGTGGCGCGTGAGCTCTGGCGGGGCCGCGCGCCACGAGCCCGGGTTCGGGAACTCTTTTCTTGACTCAATCGCTCGGAAAAGGCTACCCGGAGTACACAAGTGTTTTTGTCGTGATCGTGCCGGGCGTGGTCGATTGTCGTCCATCGCCAGCGGCAGGGATCACGGCCACACGCCAAGGAAAGGCCCGCGATGACATCCAAGCCCGCGCAGACCCCGCGGATAGAGGCGAGAGGTGCAAATGGCTGGCGCGAGATCGTTCAGGCCGGGGCTGAGGGGGCCGGCACGGAAGGTCTGGCGCTCGAACATCTGATCGATCTGCAGCGCGCGCAGGCGCGGCAGGGGAAAGACGTGCGGTGAGCGGGATGTGCACCACCGACGCGCGCCTGCCCGACACCCATTGCCCGGTCACTCATGATGCGCGGGATCTGGTGCAAGAGAATGGAACCGCCCGGATCGTGCTGGACGGTCAGGTCTACACGCTGCGCATCACCCGGTCCGGCAAGCTGATCCTGACCAAGTGACGACGCTGGTCGCAACCCCCCGAGAGGCGCGCATGAGCAAGATACCCAGCCCCTGCATCGATGTCTGCAAGTTCAAGCGCGACGGGCATTGCATCGGCTGCTCGATGACGAAGCAGCAGAAATCGGCCTTCAAGGCGCTGGAGAAGGACGCCCATCGCGAAGCGTTCGTCGAGCTGGTCGTCGCGCAGCAGGCGGTCATGGGGCGGTACACGCATTGGCGAGAGGCCTTTGAAAAGAAATGCCGGAAGAAGAAGGTCGCGTTGAAGGTGCTCGACGGGGGCAAGGCCGCGTGACATCGGCAATGCCCGAAACATCGCCCCGTTCAGCGGCCGCGCCGCTGGGGCATCGCCCCCCCCCCCCCCGCCCGACGCGCGAGGCGGACCTTCAAATATGACTCCACGACGAAAATCACCCGCCCCTTTCTGCAAACAGCAAGGGCCAGAGCGACAACATTTTTCGCTGCCCGCAGCGCGGTTATCACGCCATGTCCGTGGCTCGCCTTTGCACTGCCGTTCTCAGCCGCAGACACCTGGTATTTCTTTTGCGAACCGTCATCGAGACTTGCGGTCAGGTTTGGAAAGATCCTGAAAGCTCTGGCAAGATGACGGGATCGGGCTCGAAATTTCGGCCATGGCCAGCCGCCGAGCCAGCCGGAAGGATCCGCGCCCCGGGAGACGGAAATGACCGAGACCGCACGATCACTTTCGACGGATGCAAGTACCCGGATCAACGAGGCGCTGACCCGGTGCACCGCCGAAACGGTCGTGACTTGGCCGCGAAACACGGCGACACGCTGACCGAGGATCTGTGCATCGAACGCGGTCGGACGCATGAGAAATGCGCCTGGATGCTGCGCGCATCTGCGCTGATGCAGGCGGCCGAAGGATCCAGCCTGCGGCGACCATTCAACCGCGGGCGCGCGGCCTTGATTGCGCTCCCTGGCATAGGGGGGTGGCGATGCAGAGCGGCTCAAGGCATGCTCAGCACGGCCGGACTGCTCAGTCGTCGTACCACATGCGCGACAGGTTGGCTTTCGCCTTGAAGATCCGGTCGAAGGCCGCGGTCTTGCCCTGCGTGTCGAAGATACCGCGCGCCGCCACGTCGAGATCATGCAGGATCTCGCGCCGCCCGGGGTCGCGCACCCAGCTCGTGATCCAGCCGACGATCGCCACCCGTTCGCCTTCGGTCACGGGCTCCACCCGGTGCAGGGCGGATGTCGGATAAAGCACCATGTCCCCGGCCTGCAGGGTGATCGCCCGGTCTTCCAGCGCATCCTCCATCACCAGCGCGCCGCCCGAATAGCGCGCCGGATCGCTGAGCGACAGGGTGAAGGACAGGTCGGTCCGGTTGCCGTTCATGACCGGATCGTCGACATGCGGGCCATAGGACATGCCGTCGCGATACCGCGACAGCAGCATGCGGGCATAACGGCGCGGGCGCGCGACCGAGGTCACCAGTTCGTTGGCGTCCACGGTCTTGCGCACCGTGTCGAAGATGGCGTCCAGCGCCGGTGACGGTCTGGCCTGCTGGTTGGTCTTGACCCGGCGGGCGTACCGCCCGGCGGTCTTGCGGCCATCCTGATAATCGAGACGATCGGCGGCCTCCTGCAAGGCCGCCAGGTCATCCGCGTTCAGCACGTTTCCGATCACGAAGACCATGCGTTACTGGCCCTCGCCCTCGCCCTCTCCTTCGCTGTCACCGGCCGAAAGCGCGTTCGCGGCCAGATCCATCCGGGCGGCCGCGCCGTAAAGGATGCTCGGCTCCATCTCGAACGAGCCTTCGCCCTGCAGGTCCCCGAAGGCGGCCCCGGTCGCCTCGACCTGTTCGAGGATCGCCGTGCCGACCTCGGCCACGGCCGGGTCGTCGCTTTCGGCCATCTGGCGCGCCTCATGCTCGATCGTGCGCAGGAAGCCCCAGCTGTCCTGATATTCGTGCAGGTTCGACACCTCGCCACCCGCAACGGCGACCTTGTATTCGTCGCCCGCCACGCGGGTCAGCGCGATCAGCCCGTCCACCTGCCGGGCGGGCGTGTATTCGGCGCGCGCCTGCTCGATCCCGGCGTGAACGGTGTCGAAAAGCGACGAGACCTCCGTGAACGGCTTCTCCGCCTCGGTGGCGGCGGCCAGTGCCTCGAGATCGCCTTTCATGCCCTCCAGCCCGAGCTCTGCCAGTTGGTCCGCAACGGCGTCGTATTTCTCCTCGATGGGGTGGCCCATATGGGTCTTGGCGGCCTCGAGGTCGCCCGCTTCGTAAAGCGCGAGACCGGCCCTGAGATGGCCTTCCATGAAGCCGAGCGCGCTGAGGAAGGCGGTCTCGGGGGCGAGGCCCGCGGAACCTTCGCCTTCGCCCTCACCGCCGGCGGAGGCTTCTCCCTCGCCGCTGGCCTGCGCCAGACGGATCGGGTCGTCGGCCGGTTGCGTGTCGCTTGCCGCTCCGGCGTGGCCGGCCGTCACCGCCCCTGCCGTGACGAGCGCGGCGAGGCCGCCGGTCATGCGACGTGCAACGACGTGGCGTGTGGTCTTGTCTGTCGAATTGGTCATGTCTTCGCTCTCCCGGTTTGGTTTCTTATTGCTTACTAAATCAGTCGGAATTGTCAAGAACAGGGCCGCGACCGGGCGCCATGTCAGGCCCGGCCCATCGCGGCCCCGCTGGCCTGCGGCAGCAGGTAGGGCACGGCCCCCGGCGGGGGCGTGCTGACCCGCAGGTCGCAGTCATAGACCCGCGACAGCAGCGCCGAAGTCAGAACGTCGGCTGGCGCGCCGGTGGCGGCGATGCGGCCCGCATGCAGGACGCAGACCGCATCGGCGAACATCGCCGTGAGGTTCAGGTCATGCATCACCGCCACGACGCCGCCGCCGGCCTCGGCGAAATCCCGCGCCAGCCGCATCACGGCAAGCTGCTGCCCGATATCGAGGCTGGCGACGGGCTCGTCCAGGAACAGCCAGTTGGCGCCCGCGGCCCCTGTCGGCGCCCATATCTGGGCCAGTACGCGGGCCAGCTGCGCGCGTTGCTGTTCGCCGCCCGACAGGTCCTGGTGGATGCGGCCGGCCATGTGCCGCAGCCCGACCCGGTCGAGGGCCTGCGCGACGATCCCCGGACGGTCGGCGTAGCGTCCCGCACGCTGACCCATGCGCACGACCTCTTCCACGGTGAAGGGAAAGGCGACGCGCGCGGATTGCGGCAGCACACCGCGCCGCGCGGCAAGGGCGGCGGCATTGCCCGGGCCGATGGGGATGTCGTCGAGCCTGCGTGTGCCCTGGGCCGCGATCTCGCCGGTGAGCGCGCGCAGAAGCGTCGTCTTGCCCGACCCGTTGGGCCCGACAATGGCGGTGACCGCGCCCGGTTCGGCGGTGAAATCCACGTCGTGAAGGATGGCCGTGCCGCCGATCTCGACAGATAGGTCGCGTGCGTGCAGCATCACAGATCCACCAGCCCGCGCCGCCGCAGCAGGATCCACAGGAAGACCGGCGCGCCCAGCACCGCCGTCACGATGCCGATGGGCAATTCGGCCGGGGCGATGATCAGCCGGCTGATGATGTCGGCGGCCAGAAGCAGGCCGGCCCCCAGCAGCGCGCAATTGATCAGCAGCGGGCCGTGATCCGGCCCGGTCGCCAGCCGCAGCAGGTGCGGCACGACGATCCCGACAAAGCCGATACCGCCAGACACCGCGACCGCGGCCCCGGTGGCGGCGGCGACCGTGAGGATGGCCGCGCGCTTGACGTGCTGCACGCGGATGCCGAGATGCAGCGCCGTCGCCTCGCCGAAGGCCTGCCCGTTGAGACCGCGCCCCAGCAGCGATGCCCCGAGCAGGGCGGCGAGGATGATCGGCGCGGCGGTCGCGACCTTGGCCCATGTCGCCCCGGCGAGCGAGCCGAGCCCCCAGAAGGTCAGGTCGCGCAGTTGCTGGTCGTCGGCGGCGTAGACCAGCAGCCCCGACACCGCGCCCGACAGCGCGCCGAGCGCGATGCCGGCCAGCAGCATCGTCGCGACCGAGGTCTGCCCGCCGCGCGTGGCCACCGCGTAAAGCAGCAGCACCGAGGCCCAGCCCCCGAGGAACGCGGCAATCGGTACGGTGTAGATGCCGATGATCGCTTGCAGCGCGGGCGGCAGCAGCCCGCCCAGAACGATCGCCGAGACGGCGCCAAGGCCCGCGCCCGCGCTGACGCCGACGATGCCCGGATCGGCCAGCGGGTTGCGGAACAGCCCCTGCATCACCGCGCCCGACACCGCCAGCGCCGCGCCCACCAGCGCGCCGAGGGCGACGCGCGGCAGGCGGATCTCCCACAGGATCACGGCGCTGAAGCGGTCGGCTTGCGCGCCGCCGGTCACCAGATCGAGCAGCGACACGCCCGAGGCGCCGGTCTCGAGGCTGAGGGCGCAGATTGCCAGCAACAGCAGCCCCAGCCAGAGATGCGCGCGGCGTGCCACGGCGCGGCGGTCGCGCGGGGGGATCGCGGCGGCAGTGTCAGCTTGGGTCAGTGTCATCGCGGCCCTGTTGTGTGTCGTAGATCGCCGTGTTGAGATCGCGCACCGCCTGCGCCGTGCGCGGCCCGAAGCCCAGCAGGTAAAGCCCCGGCATGCGGATCACCGCGTTGTCCCGTGCGGCCGGGGTAGTGCGGATGGCGGGCATGCTCAGCAGTGCGTCACGGGTGACGGCGTGATCGCCGCCGCGATCCATCATCAGGATCACGTCGGGGGCGGCGCGGGTGACCGCCTCGTCGGTCATCGGCTTGTAGCCGGTGAAGGCGTCGACCGCGTTGATGCCGCCCGCCATCTCGATGATGCCCGCGGCCTGCGTGTCGCGCCCGCCGGCGAGGATGCGCCCGCCCTGCAGGCTGAGGATGAACAGCACGCGCTTGCGGTTCTCCGGTGCGATGCGCGCGGTCTGCCGTGCGGCGGCGTCGAGCGCGGCGCGCGTCTCGGCGATCAGCGCGCGGGCCCCTGCGGCGGTGTCGAGGGCGTCGCCGACGACCGCGATCTTGCGCAGGATTCCGGGGCCGTCGCGTGCGTCGGGCACCGAGGTGAAGGGAATGCCCGAGGCCTTGAGCACGTCGATGGTCTCCGGCGGGCCGGCATCCTCGATCGCGAGGATATGCGAGGGGTTGACCGACAAAACACCCTCGGGGCTGAGTGCGCGCGCGTACCCCACATCCGGCAGATCCTCGACTTCGGGCGGGTATGTCGAGGTGGTGTCGCGCGCCACGAGGCGGTGGCCCTGCCCGAGCGCATGCACGATCTCGGTCACCGACCCGCCGATCGACAGCAGGCGCGCGTCACTGTCGGCAAAGGCGGGCAGGGCGCATAGTGCGGCCCCGCTCGCCACAGCCTGCGCCAGCAGCGCGCGGCGGCTGAGCGTCGCGCGGGTCATTGTGCCACCTCGGTCGCGGAAATGCTGGGAAGCTCCGCCACCATCCCCGCAAAGGCGGCGCGGTGATCGCCGGTCTCCTTGCGCAGGCCGAAGACCTGGCAAATCAGCCCGCCCTCGGCGTCGAACGCCTCGACCGAGGTTGTGGGCCCGTCGCGCGTCTGTTTCTCGACCGCCCAGACCTCGGCGATGTGGTCGCGGCGCAGATGCAGGTTGAATCCGGGATCCATGACGTTCTGCCAAGGCCCCATTGGCTTGAGCGTCTCGACCCGGCCGGAATGGATCTGGATGCAGCCGCGATTGCCCACGAAGATCATCACCGCGATGCCGGTCTCGGCCAGCCGGCCGAGCATGGCATCGACGGCGCCGGGATCGAGCGCGCGCACGAAGGGGGCACCGGCGATGCGGTAGGCGCCGAGGCGGTTCATCTTCATCTTCGACACCAGTCGCAGGAATTGATGCGTGTCGGTCATGCGCCGCCATTCGGCGCGCAACGTCTCGGCCTTGTCGGGGCTGGATTTCGGGGCCTCGGCGGGCTGGCGCGGGGCCAAATCGAGGATCTCGGCCTGATCGGGCAGCGCGTCCGAAAGGCGCAGAGCGTCCCATGCCGCCAGCGAGGCGCCATCGCGCAGGAAGATCTTGTGGACCGCGTCGCCCGCCGCGTCGAAGACCTGCAGGCTGCGGCGCGGGCCGCTGCCGGTTGCGGTCTCGACCATGAAGGCGTGGCACCAGTGCGCCGGGAAGATCCGCAGATCGATCTGGGGCGTCAGGATCATCGCGGCATGCTTGCCGGGGTGGTAATTGGCGTAGCGCCCGATCTTTTCGTGCACGCAGGACGCGTTGCGGGTCAGCGCCATCACCTCGCCCAGCTTTTGCGCCGCGGCCATTACCCGGTCGGGATGCGGATCGATCTGCACGACACCCGCGCCGCAGGACGCGGCGACGAGCTGCGCCTCGGAAATGCCAAGTGCGTCGGCCTGATCGCGCGTGCGCATTTTAGGATTGGCCGCGGAGAAATCGCGGATCGTCTGCGGTGAAGGGTGATCTGTCGCAACCATGCCGACCTCTGTGCTGTTGTTTGCAAGGGTTGGCTGCATCGCGACACGCGATGTGGCTGCGGGCGCCCGGCGTTTTTTGTCCGGCACCTTATCTTGACTTAATTACTCATATAATAGTAACGCATGCAAGCCCCGGATGCAGATGATGCCCGGGGCCGACAGAAAGGACCGTGCCAGCCCCCTGCAAGCATATCGGTGATCCCCCCCGTGTTGCTGAAGTGAAGGGACTGACATGGCACAGAATTCGCGATGGATCTTGATGGTGCCCGCGGCGCTTTGCGTGGGCTGGGGCGTACCGCTTTCGGCGCAGAATAGCGCGGGCGCCGCGGGCGGCATAGCGGCCGACGGGTTCCTCGGCACGCTGACGCTTGGCGAAAGCAAGCGCCCGGTACAGACCCGGACCGCGACTCCGGTGACGGTGATCGACGAGGACGAGATCCGCGACCGGCAGGCCGGCACCGTCGCCGAGCTGATCGATTCCGTGCCCGGCGTGGCGCTGGTGAACGGCGACACCAAGCAGGGCTCGGGCATCTCGATCCGCGGCTTCGGCTCCAACCAGACCTTCGGCAGCGACCAGAAGGTGCTGATCCAGATCGACGGCGCGACGCGGGGCGCCGAGGAACTCTACCGCATCGGCACGCAGCTTTTCACCGATCCGTTCCTCTACCGCGAGGCCGAGGTGATCCGCGGCACCGTGGGGTCGTTCGAATACGGCTCGGGCGTGGTCGGCGGTGTCGTGCGGCTGGAGACCATCGACCCCGAGGATCTGACCGGGGGCGACCCCGGCGCCGCCCTGCGCCAGACGCTGGAATTCGGCACCAACGGATCGGGTGTGGCGCTGTCGAGCATCGGCGCGTGGCAGCCGACCGAGGATCTGGGATTTCTGGTCAACTACACGCGGCGCAGGCTGGGCTTTCCCGAGGATGGCAATGGCGACATCATCAATCCCGGCCGCGAGGAGATCGACGATCCATCGATCCTGGTGAAGGGCAAGTACCGGTTCGGCGACGCCAAGGCGCATGCGCTCGAGGCGAGTTACCAGCGCACGAAAAGCTCGCAATTCGACGTGCCGTATGATTCCTTCGGCAACATCACCTTCTTCGGCAATGTCGACCGCGAGATCGAGGCGGAGACGACGATCCTGAAATACGCCTTCGCCCCGACAAGCGACCTGATCGACCTGTCGCTGCAGTATTCCCATTCCGACGAGCAGGTGGACCAGAGCCCTGTTTCGTGCCCGGCCAGCCCGGTGGGCAGCATACCCCCCTGTTCCGGGCTCCTCGATGCCGATCAGAGATACGAGACCACGACCGTCACGCTCAAGAACACCGCGTTCTTCGAGACGGGTATGGTCGCGCATGATCTGACCACGGGGATCGAATACATCAATCGCAAGCGGGCCGATGCTTTCTCCGCCCCCGGCGGCGAGGATGACCGCTGGGCGATCTTCGCGGTCGACGAGATCGCCATTGGAACCGCCTGGACCGTGACACCCGCGATCCGCTATGAAACCTCCGATATCCAGGGATCGACGCCGCCCAATGACGGGAATTTCTCGACAGACGCGCTGATGGGCGGGCTGTCGCTGCGCTACGCGTTCGATAACGGCCTCGCGGTGTTCGGCAGCGCCGCCTACACGGAAGTGATGCCGATCCTCGACGATCTGGAATTTCCCGACCGCATCACGCAGACCGAGAAATCGCGCACCTACGAGCTGGGCTTTTCCTATGACCGGCAGGGCCTGATCCGTGACAACGACACGCTGGCGCTGAAACTGACCTGGTTCGACAGCGAGTTGTGGGACGTCACATCCTTCGTGGGCGGCGGGCCGGATTCGGATCCGCTGGACGAAATCCGCACGCGAGGGGTGGAGATCGAGGCCTCCTACGCCATGGAGACCGGGTTCTATGTCGATCTCAACGCCACCTGGGGCGAGGGGGACGAGGTCGACGGCATCGGGATCGTGCGTGACTGGCGCAACCAGGCCCAGGACAACCTGCGCCTGACGGTGGGCAAGGTGTTCGACGACACCTACGATCTGAGCTGGGAAGCGATCGTCGCGGACGACATCGATACCGGCGATCCCGGCACGTCCGGGTCGGGATACGAGGTGCACAATCTGCGCCTCACGGTCGCGCCCGAGGGCAACGGCGTATGGCAGGACACGGAATTCCGTTTCGGGATCGAGAACGTCTTCGACGCGCAGTACACCCCCAACCTCGCCTCGCGTCCCCAGCCCGGACGCAACTTCAAGGTCACGCTGGCCAAGACGTTCTGACTGTTCGTGTTCACTCGGGGTTGGCCGAGGGGCTGCGGTGAGCCGCACCCGGCCCGTCGGCGCCCGGAAACGTGCAGGCGGTGGACTTCAGGCCCGCGCGTTTGCCCGGAACTTCGGCCCTGGCGCCGATCATGCGCTGTCGATCCGGATGATCGGCATATCTTACGCATCTTCGCGGCGACATGTCTCACGAGGATATCCACGCGCCCGCCCGGTGCGTCCTCCGGCACGCGATCGCGAAACCGGTTGCGCCGCGCGGCGGTTTCGTCAAGGCTCTGGCCATGACCCGCCGCCAGCGAACAACAGGGCACCCCCGGAGACACCATGACCGATTTCCCCGTCTTTGACGGCCATAACGACCTGATCCTGCGGCTGCTGCGCGGCGAGGTGACGGCAGCGGGCGTGGCCGCGGGCCTGCCGGACGGGCATATCGACAAACCTCGCGCCCGGGCGGGCGGCTTTGGCGGGGGCATGTTCGCGATCTTCGTGCCCAGCCCCGAGGACAAGGCGCTGCGCCATGACGAGATGCGCAACGCGTCCTATGAAATCCCCCTGCCCGACCCGGTCCCCGAGGCCGAGGCCGCGGGCTGGACCGCGCGCGGGGTCGACGCCCTCGAGGATCTGGCCGCGGCCGGCGCGGTGCGCATCTGCCGCACGGCGACCGAGATTGAGGCGGCGCTGCCCGCCGAGGAAATGGCCGCGGTGATTCATATCGAGGGCGCCGAGGGCATCGACCGCGACTTCGCGCGGCTGCACGACTGGCACGCGCGCGGCCTGCGGTCGCTGGGTCCGGTCTGGAGCCGCGAGACGCTCTGGGGCCACGGCGTGCCCTTCCGGTATCCGTCGGATCCCGACACCGGGCCGGGTCTGACCGAGGCCGGCAAGGCGCTGATCGCGGAATGCAATCGCCTGAAGATCATGGTGGATCTGTCACACCTCAACGCCGCCGGCGTCGAGGACGTCGCGCGGATCACCGACGCGCCGCTGGTGGCCACGCATTCCAACGCCTGGGCGGTCTGCCCGCATTCGCGCAACCTGACCGACCGGCAACTCGACATGATCCGCGACAGCGACGGCATGGTGGGCATCAATTTCGCCAGCGCCTTCCTGCGGCCCGACGGGCGCATGGAGGCCGAGTTCGGCCTTGACATCGTCATGCGGCATCTCGACCATCTTCTCACGCGGCTGGGCGAGGACAGGGTCGGTCTGGGATCCGATTTCGACGGAGCGCTGGTTCCCGACGGCATCGGCGATTGCGCCGGTCTGCCCGATCTGCTGGACGCGTTCCGGTCCCATGGCGTGGGTGACGCGCTGATGACCAGGATCACCCATGGCAACTGGCTGCGGGTTCTGCGTCGGACGTGGGGCGAATAATCAAGATGAAACAGGAAGGGTAACCATGAGAAAATCATTCGTAGCCGCGGTGGTCGCGTCGCTGTTGTCGGTGGGCGTCGCCGCGCCGGCGGTGGCCGAGACGCCGCCGAACATGCTGGTCATCGCCAACCGCATCGACGACATAAAGACCTTCGATCCGGCCGAGAGTTTCGAATTCGCGGGCGCGGATGTCAGCCGCAACGTCTATCAGCGGCTGGTCAATTTCGATCCGATGGATCTGGAGGCCGGGTATCAGCCGCAACTGGCCGAAAGCTGGGAAATGTCCGAGGACGGGCGCACCCTCACCTTCACCATGGCCGAGGGGCACGTCTTTGCCTCGGGCAACCCGGTGACCGCCAAGGATGCCGAGTTTTCGCTGCGCCGCGCGGTGCAGCTCAACAAGACGCCGTCCTTCATCCTGACGCAGTTCGGCTTTACCCCCGAGAACGTCGAAGAGACGATCGTCGCGCCGGATGACAAGACGCTGGTGCTGACGCTCGACCGGCCCTACGCGGTGTCGTTCGTGCTGAACTGCCTGACCGCCACCATCGGCGGCATCGTCGACATGGAAACCGTGATGACCAACGCCGAAGACGGCGACATGGGCAATGCCTGGCTGCGCACCAACACCGCCGGATCGGGCCCCTACAAGGTGGTCGAGTGGCGCCCCAGCGAAAGCGTGCTGATGGATCTCAACCCCAACTACGCCGGCGAGACCCCGGCGATGGAGCGGGTGATCGTGCAGCACATCCAGGAAAGCGCCACCCAGCGCCTGCAACTGGAACGCGGCGATGTCGATGTCGCGCGCAACCTCTCGCCAGAGGATATCGCCGGGCTCGACGGGGTCGAGGGCGTCAAGGTGGTGGACGAGCTGCGCGGCCGGCTGATGTATTTCGCCGCCAACCAGAAGAAGGACCTGCTGGCCGATCCAGGCGTGATCGAGGCGCTGAAGCTGGCCACCGATTACGAGGGCATGTCGGGCTCGTTCCTGCGCGGTCAGTACACGGTGCATCAGGCATTCCTGCCGCGCACCTTCCTCGGGGCACTGGGCGAAACGCCCTACAGCTTCGACATGGAGGCCGCCAAGGCCGCGCTGGCCGAGTCCGACCACCCCGACTGCGGGCCGATCAAGATTTCCGTGCGCGACGCGCAGGAACGTCTGGATATCGCCCAGTCCCTGCAGAACACGTGGGGGCAGATCGGCTGCGAGGTCGAGCTGATCGTCGGCACCGGCGCGCAGACGCTGGATCGCTACCGGTCGCGCGAGCATGACGTCTATCTCGGGTCGTGGGGACCGGACTATCCCGACCCGCAGACGAATGCGGGCACCTTCGCCTTCAATCCCGACAACTCGGACGCGGCCGGCGCCACCGGCATCCTGGCATGGCGCAACGCGTGGCATATCCCCGAGATGAGCAAGCGGACCGAGGCGGCGGTGGCCGAAAACGACACCGACACCCGGCGCGAGATGTATCTCGACCTGCAGCGCGACCATCAGCAGGTCAGCCCGTTCGGCATCATGTTCCAGAAGATCGAACAGAATGCGATGGGCGCGACTGTCGAGAACTTCGTCGCCGGCGGCGCGACGACCGCGGTCTCCTACTGGGTGATCACGAAATAGATGACTGATGCGACAGATGGCGAAGGACGGCTGCGGCCGTCCTTCCCGCCCTGGCTGACGAAAACGCTGAAGACGCTTCTGACCGTGGCCGCGACGCTGCTCGGGCTGCTGCTGGTGACGTTTCTCATCGGGCGGGTGATGCCGATCGACCCGGTTCTGGCGGTGATCGGCGAGCGCGCCACCCAGGAGCAATACGAGCAGACCTATCGCGATCTCGGGCTCGACCAGCCCCTGCTGGTGCAGTTCTTCATCTACGTCTCGGACGTGGTCCGCGGCGATCTGGGCACCTCGATCCGCACCGGCGAGGCGGTCACCGCCGACATCGCGCGGGTGTTTCCCGCGACGCTGGAACTGGCCACGCTGGGCACGCTGTTCGGGGTCCTGCTGGGCGTGCCGCTGGGGGTCGTCGCGGCCGTGCGGCGGGGCACATGGATCGACCAGCTGGCGCGCCTCGTGGGCCTCGTGGGCTATTCCATGCCGATCTTCTGGCTGGGCCTTGTGGGGCTGCTGATCTTCTACGGCATCCTGGGCTGGGTGTCGGGGCCGGGCCGGCTGGGGATCTTCTACCAGGGCATCGTCGAGCCGATCACCGGGATGCTGCTGATCGACAGCGCGCTGCGTGGCGAATGGGCGGTGTTTCGCAGCGCGTTCTCGCACATCATCCTGCCGGCGTCCCTGCTGGGCTATTACAGCCTCGCCTATATCAGCCGCATGACGCGGTCCTTCATGCTCGAACAGCTCGGCTCGGAATACATCATCACCGCGCGCGTCAAGGGGCTGTCGGAATGGCAGGTCATCTGGGGCCACGCCTTTCGCAACATCCGCGTGCAACTTCTGACGGTGATCGCGCTCGCCTATGCCAACCTGCTGGAAGGGTCCGTGCTGACCGAGATCATCTTCGCGTGGCC
This sequence comes from Roseovarius sp. D22-M7, assembly GCF_037083785.1. Taxonomy (NCBI): domain Bacteria; kingdom Pseudomonadati; phylum Pseudomonadota; class Alphaproteobacteria; order Rhodobacterales; family Roseobacteraceae; genus Roseovarius; species Roseovarius sp. D22-M7. The sequence continues at coordinate 94,308 of NZ_JBAPKY010000008.1, read as the reverse complement.
CGGGCTGGGGCAATATATCACCACCTCGCTTCTGGCCAATGACATGAACGCGGTGCTGGGCGGCACGATCGTGATCGGCAGCATCTTCGTGGCGATCAACATCCTGTCGGACCTTTTGTACCGCGTCCTCGATCCGAGGTCGAAATGAGCACGCTGCAATCCGTTCGTCACTGGCTGCTGACCGAAGAGCCGACCTCGCGCCGGCAGGCGCGGCTGGCGGCGTGGTACAAGGCGTGGCTGACGCTGCGCGGCAACACGCTGGCGATGCTGGGGCTGGCGGTGCTGATCTTCCTGATCCTTGCGGCGATCTTTGCGCCGCTTCTGGCCACGCATGACCCCTTCGCGCAGGATCTTGGGGCGCGGCTGCTGGAACCGGGCGAGGACGGCCACATCTTCGGCACTGACAGCCTGGGGCGCGACATCTATTCCCGCCTGCTCTACGGCGCGCGCATCTCGCTTTACATCGTGGCGCTGGTGGTGATGGTCGCGCCGCTGGTGGGGCTGATCATGGGCACCGTGGCGGGCTATGCGGGGGGCTGGCTCGACGTGGTGCTGATGCGGATCACCGACATCTTCCTCGCCTTCCCGCGGCTGATCCTCGCGCTGGCCTTCGTCGCCGCCCTCGGCGCGGGGATCGAGAACGCGGTGCTGGCGATCTCGCTGACGGCCTGGCCGCCCTATGCCCGCATCGCCCGCGCCGAGACGCTGACGATCCGCAATTCCGACTACATCCACGCGATCCGGCTGCAGGGCGCGGGGCCGCTGCGCATCGTCACCCGGCATATCTGGCCCTTGTGCATCTCGAGCCTCGTGATCCGCGTCACGCTCGACATGGCCGGCATCATCCTGACGGCGGCGGGCCTCGGGTTTCTGGGGCTCGGGGCGCAGCCGCCCAGCCCGGAATGGGGCGCGATGATTTCCGAGGGGCGGCAATACATCCTCGATTCGTGGTGGGTGGCGACCATCCCCGGCCTCGCGATCTTCTCGATCAGCCTCGCCTTCAACCTGCTGGGGGACGGTCTGCGCGACATGCTCGACCCCAAGGAGGACACGTAGATGACCGACGACGCCCCCCTGCTGGATGTCGAGAACCTGTGGGTGCGGTTTCGCACCCGCACCGGCATGTTCGACGCAGTGCGCGGGCTTTCCTTCACCCTCGGGCGCGAACGGCTGGGCATCGTCGGCGAAAGCGGATCGGGCAAGTCGATGACCGGGCGCGCGATGCTGCGCCTCATCCGCCCGCCGGGGATGATCGAGGCCGACCGGCTGGAGGTGCATGGCGAGGATATCCTCGCCCTGCCGGAAAAGCGGATGCGCGCCTTGCGCGGCGGGCGGATCTCGATGATCATGCAGGATCCCAAGTTCTCGCTGAACCCGGTGATGACCGTCGGCCAGCAACTGATCGAGGCGTTGCGCGCGCATGAGCGCGTCTCGCCCAGCGTCGCCCGCGAGCGCGCGCTCGCCACCCTCGACGAGGTGGCGATCCGCGAGCCCGAGCGTGTCCTCGGTCTTTATCCGCACGAGGTGTCGGGCGGCATGGGCCAGCGCATCATGATCGCAATGATGCTGCTGCCCGATCCCGAGATCCTGGTGGCCGACGAGCCGACCTCGGCGCTGGACGTGTCGGTGCAGCTTCAGGTGCTCGAGATCATCGACAAGCTGGTGCGCGACCGCGGCATGGGCCTGATGTTCATCAGCCACGACCTGAATCTCGTGGCGCGCTTCTGCGACCGGATCATGATCATGTATGCCGGCCGCATCGTCGAGACCTGCAAGGCAAGCGACCTGGCCCGCGCCCGGCACCCCTACACGCTGGGGCTGCTCAACTCGGTCCCCGATCTGGAACACCCCCGCGACCGCCTCGAGGTGCTGCAGCGCGACCCCGCCTGGCGCGAGGCCCCGTCGGTGAGTGCCCGGACATGAGCGCGCTGGAGATCGAGAACCTCGACGTCTGGTTCGGCACCGGGGCCGAGCGGACGCGCGCCGTCCGCGATGTCAGCCTGTCCGTGGCGACGGGCGAAAGCTTCGGCCTCGTCGGCGAAAGCGGATCGGGCAAATCGACCATCCTGCGCGCGGTCGCGGGGCTGGTGCCCACGTGGTCCGGCCGCATGACCGTCGCGGGCGAGACCCTTGGCAAGACGCGCAGCAAGGCGTTCTACAGCAAGGTGCAGATGGTCTTTCAGGACCCCTACGGCTCGCTGCACCCGCGCCAGACCGTCGACCGCGTGCTGTCCGAGGCGATGCAGTTGCACGGCGTGCGCGACATCGACGCGCGCATGGGGCGGCTGCTGGATGATGTGGGCCTCGGGGCGGGCTTCCGGTTCCGGTTTCCGCACCAGTTGTCGGGCGGCCAGCGCCAGCGCGTGGCCATCGCCCGGGCGCTGGCCTGCAAGCCGCAGATCCTGCTGCTGGACGAACCGACCTCGGCGCTGGACGTCTCGGTGCAGGCCGAGATCCTCAACCTGCTGGTGGACCTGCGCCGCGAGCACGGGCTGACCTATGTGATGGTGTCGCACGATCTGGGCATCGTCGGCCACCTGTCAGAGCGGATCGCCGTGATGAAGGAAGGCGCGCTGGTCGAGGTTCTGGGCGTCGACGAGATGCGCCGCCTCGAGGCGCAGTCGCCTTACACGCGGCATTTGCTGGAAAGCTCGATCCGCTCGATCCGCTGAGGCAGGCGCGCCCGGCACGCGTGCCCAACCCGAAACCGGCCACCATCAACCCGAAGGACTCGCGTCATGAACGTGGGACGACCGGGGGGCAGGTCATCCGGGCGGCGCGCATCCCCCGGCCAAATCACCGTGCCGGGCTCCTGTCCCGACCCGAGCCGCGCGAGCGCCGGGCCGCGGTGCGGCGATCCAGCGGACATGCTTTGCACTTTATGGCGGCCAAACCCGCAAAACTCATATGCTTTGCGCATAGGCCGACCAAATCGCCGTGCCGGGGGGCGGCCCGGCGATCGCGCGGCGCCTTCGGCGCGTCTCGCGCGGAAGTGTCGTACGTGAGGCGAAGGGGTCGGCGGATTTCAGGCTGGACGCAAAAAGTCAAAGAAATAGTAAAACAGCGCCGTGAAAAACATGAGTATTAAACCGACCGCGATGTTATCTGCGTTACGCACCAAGAAGCCGCTTCTTGAATAGTAAATTTTTGTCCTCGTCCAATGATAATAATATAATAAGAACAAAGCAACAACTGACAGCCCAACCATAAAGAACAGCGCAATTTCTTGCAAATTAAATCCAAACACCTCAGTCGAAACATCAAAAGAAAGCTGAGCGAAAATTCGCGGAAGGCCAAATACGATCAACTGTGCTGTCACGAAGAAAGTAATCAACGGAAACTTGGACAGCACCGGGACATAGGTACGTAATTCTCTTGCAAGCGCTTTTTGTCGGTGTGATGAGCTTGATCTTCCGAAAACACCTGCGGCGAAAGGGTCAAATTCAATGGTTGTTTCACCGCAGCTTATCTTAAACGGAATACTTATTGCGGACTTATTGGACTTTATCTCGTCGAGTGACTCATAGATTGTGTCGTCGCACTTTAAGCTGATCGAACTTTCCCCGGTAGATTCCAGTATCGTGACAAGGCTTTCCATGTCAATCTTTACGCCTTCTACTCGAATATGTTCGAAAGTGTCAACTTTCTGAATCATACATCCAACTCCTCCACGAACCTAGCATTCTCGGTAATATACTGGAACCTCAGTTCCGGCTTCTTGCCCATCAGCCGCTCCACCAGATCGCCGGTCTGCCCCGGCTCGTCCTCGTCGATGGTCACGCGGATCAGGCGGCGGGTCTTGGGGTCCATCGTGGTGTCCTTGAGGTCCTTGGCGTCCATCTCTCCCAGACCCTTGAAGCGGCCCACCTCGATCTTTCCCTTGCCGCCCAGACCCTTGGCCAGCCACGCGTCGCGCTCGGCCTCGTCCAGCGCATAGACCCGCGTCGCCCCCTGGCTGAGGCGGTAAAGCGGCGGACAGGCGAGGTACAGATGCCCCGAATCGATCATCGGCCGCATCTGCGAAAAGAAGAACGTCATCAGCAGCGCGGCGATATGCGCGCCGTCCACATCCGCGTCGCACATGATGATGATCTTGTCATAACGCAGATCGTCGATGTTGAATTTCGACCCCAGCCCGACGCCTAAGGCTTGAGTCAGGTCGCTGATCTCCTGGTTGCTGCCCAGCTTGGCGCTCGCCGCCCCCAGCACGTTCAGGATCTTGCCCCGCAACGGCAACAGCGCCTGATTCTTGCGGTCGCGCGCCTGCTTGGCCGACCCGCCCGCCGAATCCCCCTCGACGATGAACAGTTCGGTGCCGTCGCGCGCCGTGGCGGTGCAATCCACCAGCTTGCCCGGCAGGCGCAGTTTCTTGGTGGCGGTCTTGCGCTGCGTCTCCTTCTCCTGACGCCGCCGCTGGCGTTCCTCGGCCCGCAGCACGAGGAAATCCAGGATCGCGCCCGCGGACTTGGTGTCGGCGGCCAGCCAGTTGTCGAAATGGTCGCGCACCGCCCCCTCGACCATGCGCTGCGCATCCGTGGTCGCCAGCCGGTCCTTGGTCTGGCCGACGAATTCCGGTTCCCGGATGAAGCACGACACGACGGCGCAGCCGCCCGACACCAGATCCTCGCGGGTGATCTGCGCGGCCTTGCGGTTGTTCGACAGCTCGCCGTAAGCCTTGATGCCCTTCAGGATCGCCGCCCAGAACCCGGCCTCGTGCGTGCCGCCCTCGGGCGTGGGCACGGTGTTGCAGTAGCTTTGCAGGAACCCGTCGCGCGCCGGCGTCCAGTTGATCGCCCATTCCACCCGGCCCGGCACGTTGAACTTGTCGGCGAACTCCACCCGGCCCGCGAACGGCCGCGCGGCATAGGTGGTGGCGCCGCCCAGGGTCTCGGCGAGGTAATCCGACAGCCCGCCGGGAAACTTGAACGTCGCCTCCTGCGGGGTCTCGCCATCGGTGACATGGCTTTTCCAGCGGATCTCGACCCCCGAGAACAGGTAGGCCTTGGACCGCGCCATCGCGAAGAGCCGCGCGGGCTTGAGGCTGAGCGAGCCGAAGATCTCGGGGTCGGGGTGAAAGGTGACGGCGGTGCCGCGCCGGTTGGGGGCGGCCCCCACCTTTTCCAGCGGCCCCTGCGGCAGCCCGCGCGAAAACTCCATGCGGTAAAGCTCGCGCCCCCGCGCGACCTCGACGCAAAGATGGTCCGACAGCGCGTTGACCACCGACGAGCCGACCCCGTGCAACCCGCCCGAGGTCTCGTAGCTGTCGCCCGAGAACTTGCCGCCCGCGTTGAGCGTGCAGAAGATGATCTCGAGCGCGGTCTTGCCGGGATCCTTGGGATGCGGATCGATGGGGATGCCGCGGCCATTGTCGCGCACGCTGACATGGCCGTTCGCGTGCAGCTCGACCTCGATCCAGGTGGCGTGCCCGGCGACCGCCTCGTCCATCGAGTTGTCGACGATCTCGGCCACCATGTGATGCAGCGCGCGGTCGTCCTTGCCACCGATATACATGCCCGGCCGCAGGCGCACATGCTCCATGTCCTCAAGCACCTGGATGGACGAGGCGTCATAATCGGGTTTCGGGCTCGATGAGAGAAGATCGTTCATGCCGCTGCTCTTTTCTTTTATGGGTTGCGCGGCAGTATGGCAGAGCGGAACGAACGGGGAAAGTGGCTGTCGCCGCGTGAGGCCGCGGATTGCGTACCCAAGCCGCATACGTCGTGTACGCGCTGTACGCATGTCGGTTGGGGCGAAGTGTGGCGGGCCCGCACGCAACCGTTTGGTTTACGCATTCCCGAGAGCCTGTGTGTACAGGTGGGCGCCGGTTAACCAGACCACGGCCAGGACAGAGCCAGCTCCCTCGGAAAAGATTAAGGCCACTGGAATGTAACCGTTCACGGGAAGGGCAGCACCCGCCACGACCCAGAAGTAGCCCGTCGCGGGGGACGGAACAAGGGGTTGCACGCGTTCGTGTTTCGTTCAAAAATGCCGGCATGGACAGCGCCCTTGACCAGTTCCGACAGCCCGGCCAGCTTCTGGCGCGCGGCGTGTGCCGGCATCTCGCAACCTATGACTTTGTTTCGATTGAGGAATTCTCGCCGGACCGGGGCAAGCGTGTCGATGTCGCCGCCCTCGGTCCCAAGGGCGAGATCTGGGTGATCGAGTGCAAGTCGAGCCGCGCCGATTTCCAGTCGGATGCGAAATGGCCCGGATACCTCGAGTGGTGCGACCGGTATTTCTGGGCAGTGGATTCGGCCTTCCCGCTCGAGATCCTGCCCGACGACACCGGCATCATGATCGCCGACGCCTACGCCGCCGAGATCATCCGCATGGACGCCCCGCGCAAGCTGCCCGCCGCCCGCCGCAACGCGTTGATCCGCAAATTCGCCCGGGATGCGGCACGCCGCCTGCAATGGCTCCGCGATCCGCAGGTGTGAAAATCATTTTAAAACCGATACTTGTCAGGCTACTGGCCGTCCAGCGCCAGCGCGGCGCGGCGCAGCAGGCGGACGCCATGCCCGATTGACGCCACCGGGCAAGAGCGTAATGTCCCCGAAAAATCATCAGGAGAATTCCGCCATGAGCCTCGCAGGCGGTCACCCGTACCTCGCCATTCCCGGCCCTTCCGTCATGCCCGAGGAGGTGCTGCGCGCGATGCACCGATCCTCGCCCAACATCTACGAGGGCGAGTTGATTGAGATGACGGCGGGCCTGATCCCCGATCTGCGGGACGTGGCGCGCACCACGGGCGACGTGGCGATCTACATCGCCAACGGCCATGGCGCGTGGGAGGCCGCGCTGGCCAACACCGTGCCCGAGGGTGGCCGTGTGCTGGTGCCGGCGACCGGGCGCTTCGGGCATGGCTGGGCCGACGTGGCCGAGGCGCGCGGGATCAATGCCGACCTGCTGGATTTCGGCAAGCGGTCGGCGATCGATCTCGACCGGGTCGAGACCGCGCTGCGCGCCGATACATCGCGTGAAATCAAGGCGATACTGGCCACGCATGTGGACACCTCGACCTCGGTGCGCAACGATATCGCGGCCCTGCGCGCCCTGCTCGACGCGGTCGGGCACCCGGCACTTCTGATGGCCGATTGCATCGCCTCGCTCGCCTGCGACCGGTTCGAGATGGACGCGTGGGGCGTCGACGTGATGATCGCCGGCAGTCAGAAGGGGCTGATGGTGCCGCCAGGTCTGGCTTTCGTGTTCTTCTCCGACAAGGCCGCAGAGGCCCGCCGCGCCCTGCCGCGCGTCAGCCGCTACTGGGACTGGACCAACCGCGCCAACCCCGAGATGTTCTACCAGTATTTCGGCGGCACCGCCCCCACGCATCACCTTTACGGGCTGCGCGCCGCGCTCGACCTCATCCGCGCCGAGGGGATCGAGGCGATCTGGGACCGGCACGACCGCCTCGCCCGCGCCATCTGGGCGGCCTGCGAGACATGGGGGCGCACCGGCCCGCTGGAACTCAACATCGCCGACCCGGCCCTGCGAAGCCGCGCGGTGACCGCGCTGCGGATCGGCGCGCCGCACGGATCGGGCTTGCGCAAATGGGTGCAGGACCATGCCGGCGTGACGCTCGGCATCGGGCTGGGGATGGCCGAGCCGGGCGATCCGGCGTGGCACGGGTTCTTCCGCATCGGGCACATGGGGCATGTGAACGCGCACATGATCCTCGGCGCGCTCGGCGCGATAGAGGCGGGTCTGGTGGCGCTGGACATACCGCATGGCGAGGGTGGCGTCGCGGCGGCGGCCCGGGCGATCGCCGACGCGGCGTAAAGCCAGGCCATTGATGAAAAGATGAATTTTTTCGTGTTCAGAGGATCTTCTGCCCGGTCTTGGCCCAATCCGCGGTGAAGGTGGCAAGCCCGGCATCGGTCAGCGGATGCTCGGCCATCTTCTTGATCACCGCCGGGGGCGCGGTCATCACGTCGGCACCGTGCATCGCCGACTGGTAGGCGTGGTTGACCGTGCGGATCGAGGCAGCCAGGATCTGCGTCTCGAACCCGTAATTGTCGTAGATCTGGCGGATATCCGAGATCAGGGCCATCCCGTCGAGATTGATGTCGTCCAGCCGCCCGATGAAGGGCGAGATGAACGTCGCCCCCGCCTTGGCCGCCAGCAGCGCCTGGTTGGCCGAGAAGCAGAGCGTCACGTTGACCATGTTGCCCTCGCCCGACAGCACCTTGCAGGCCTTCAGCCCGTCCCAGGTCAGCGGCACCTTGACCGCGATGTTATCCGCGATCTTCGCAAGCTTGCGGCCCTCGGCGACCATCTCGTCGGAAGACGTCGCCACGACCTCGGCGCTGACCGGGCCCTCGACCATGCCGGCGATCTCTTTCGTCACCTCGTGAATATCGCGCCCCGATTTCAGGATCAGCGACGGGTTGGTGGTGACGCCATCGACCATGCCGAGGGCGTGCAGCTCGGCGATCTCGCGGGTTTCGGCGGTATCGACAAAGAATTTCATGGGACGGCCCTCTCGTGATGGCTTGGGTTCTGTTGCGGATGCGTTTACCTCATGGCTCAGCCCGCCGAAACCCCTGACGGAAAGGAGCCGCCAAGTGCCCGCACCCCCGCCCGAGTTCCATCACGAAGGGGACTTGGTCGCGGTACTGACGGCGCAACCGCTGGACGGCCCGCTCGACTACCTCGCCCCCGAGGGGGGCTGCGTGCATGGCGCCTTCGTCGAGGTACCGCTGGGGCCGCGCCGCGTGCTCGGCGTGGTCTGGGGCGCGGGCCGCGGCGGGTTCGACATCAAGAAGGCGCGCAGCATCATCCGGGTGCTGGAGGTGGCGCCGATGCAGGCCGACATGCAGGATTTCCTGCGCCGCGCGTCGGAGTACACCCTGACGCCCCTGCCCGCCATGCTGCGGCTGGCGACGCGCGCGCCGGGGCTGGGCAACCCGCCCTCGATGCAGAAGATCTACCGCCCGGGCGACGCGGACCCTGCGCGCATGACCGACGCGCGCGAGCGGGTTCTGGCGGTGCTGCGCGCGCATGGCGGGCTCGGCTTTACCCTGAAAGAGCTTGGCGACATGGCCGGCGTCACCGCCTCGGTGATCAAGGGGCTGGTCGCGCAAGGATCCGTGCTTGAAGAGGACACGCCGCGCGACCGCGCCTTTCCCCGGCTCGACCCCGACCTGCCCTCGAAGGACCTGACCGAGGATCAGGTGACGGCGGCGGCGCATCTGCGCGGCGGCGTGCGGGATGGCACCTACGGCACGACATTGCTGCGCGGCGTCACCGGGTCCGGCAAGACCGAGGTCTATCTCGAGGCCGTGGCCGAATCCCTGCGCCAGGGCCGGCAGGCGCTGGTGCTTCTGCCCGAGATCGCGCTGTCGGCAGAGTTCCTGACCCGGGTCGAGGCGCGGTTTGGCGCGAAACCCGCGGAATGGCATTCCGGCGTGACGATGACTGAACGCCGCCGCGCCTGGAAGATGGTCGGGCAAGGTGACGCGCAGATGGTGGTCGGCGCGCGCTCGGCGCTGTTCCTGCCGTTCCGGGATCTCGGGCTGATCGTCGTCGACGAAGAACATGACAGTTCCTACAAGCAGGAGGACGGCGTGCTCTACAACGCCCGCGACATGGCGGTCCTGCGCGCCAGCATCTGCGACGCGCGCGTCGTGCTGGCCTCGGCCACGCCCAGCCTGGAAAGCTGGGCCAATGCCGAGGCGGGCAAGTATGCCCGGCTGGATCTGGCCGCGCGCTACGGTGCCGCGGTGATGCCGGATCTCGCGGCGATCGACATGCGGGCCGAAACGCTGCCCGCCAATCGCTGGATCTCGCCGACGCTTCAGGCCGCGGTCAACGCCCGCGTCGCGGCGGGCGAACAGGCGCTGTTGTTCCTCAACCGTCGCGGCTATGCGCCGACCACGCTGTGCCGGGCCTGCGGGCACCAGATCGGCTGTCCGCATTGCGACGCGCGCATGGTCGAGCACCGCTTCCAGAAGCGCCTGATCTGCCACCAGTGCGGCGAAAGCGCCCCGGTGCCCAGCACCTGCCCGGCCTGCGGCGCCGAGGACCGGCTGGCCGCCGTCGGCCCGGGGGTCGAGCGTCTGGCCGAAGAGGCAGCGACGCTGTTTCCGCAGGCGCGGATCGCGGTGCTGTCCTCGGATCTCTTCGGCTCGGCGCGCGCGCTGAAGGAACAGATCGCGGAAATCGCCGACGGCGCGGCGGATATCATCATCGGCACGCAGCTTGTCGCCAAGGGGCACAACTTTCCGCTGCTGACACTGGTCGGCGTGATCGACGCCGACCTCGGGCTGCAGGGCAGCGACCTGCGCGCGGCCGAGCGGACGTTTCAACTGATGCGGCAGGTCGCGGGGCGCGCGGGCCGTGCCGAGCGCGCCGGGCGCGCGGTATTGCAGACCTACCAGCCCGAGCACCCGGTGATCCGCGCGATCCTCGCGGGCGACGAGGAAGGCTTCTGGCGGGCAGAGGCTTTGGGTCGGCGCGAGGCCGGCGTGCCGCCCTACGGCCGGATGGCGGGGATCATATTGTCATCGCCGGACATGCAGGCGGTGTTCGATCTGGGCACGGACCTCGCGCGCCGCGACGGCCCCTTGCGCAGCGTCGGCGCGCAGGTCTTCGGCCCGGCCCCCGCGCCGATCGCCCGGATCCGCGGACGCCACCGCGTACGGCTGCTGGTCAAGGCACCCAAGGGCGCCGCCCTGCAATCGGCCGTGGCCGACTGGGTGGGACAGGTGCGCCTGCCCGCACAGGCCCGCCTGACGGTGGATATCGACCCGCAAAGCTTTTTCTGAACCCGCCCGCGTCATCGCGCGGCGCCGGTGTTGCAAACCGCGATCGGGCGAATAGATCTATTTACAATTGGATCAACGAAAGGAGCCGGTCATGGCCGACAGAACGAAAAGCATAGAGAACCTGCAAACCGCGCTGTCGATGGAGCTGACGGCGGTGCATCAATATCTGCTGCACGCGCACACCCTCGAGGATTGGGGCATCGACAAGCTTGGCGCGAAGATGCGCGAGGAGATGCAGGAGGAACTCGGCCATGCCGGGGCCTTCATCGACCGCATCCTGTTCCTTGGCGGCACGCCCAAGCTGGAACCGGCCAGCACCCCGAAAAAGGCGCCCGATCTGGAAGCGCTGTTCAAGGCCGACAAGAAAGAGGAAGGCGGCGCGATCGAGTTCTACACCCGTGCCGCGCGCGAGGCGTTCGAGGTCGACGATATCGGCACACGGGCGCTGTTCGAACGGATCGTGCAGGACGAGGAAGGCCATTGGGAATGGCTCGACCTGCAGCTCGACCTCCTGGAAAAGCTGGGCACGCCGGTCTTCATGACCAACTACATGAGCGGCCGCAGCGGCGGACAGGGCGCCACCTGAGCCCTGATCGCGGGCGTTTTTCCGCTCGCCTCCCGCATGGGGCAGGTATATCACCCGCCCCATGCGCATGACGACGTTCCCGCTTGCCAAGGCCAAGACCCTGCCGTTCTGGCAGCGGCCCACGACGCTGCTGTTCCTGATGGCCGCGGCGATGCCCATAGCCTTTGCCACGTGGTCGGCGCTGCTCAACAACTTTGTCATCGAGGTGGCCGGGTTCGACGGCTCGGATATCGGCTGGCTGCACACGGTGCGCGAGATCCCCGGCTTCTTCGCCATCGGGGTTATCGCGCTGATCATGGTCATGCACGAGCAGGTTCTGGGGCTGGTGGCACTTCTTCTTCTGGGGGTCGCGACGGCACTGACCGCGCAATTCCCCTCATTGGGCGGCATCCTGACGATCACCATGCTCAGCTCGATCGGGTTCCACTATTTCGAAACGGTGAACCACTCGCTGCAACTGCAATGGCTCGACAAGCTGCGCGCGCCGCAGATGCTGGGCTGGCTGCTGGCGGCCGGATCGGGGGCCACATTGGTCGCCTATGTGCTGATCGTGCTGACATGGCAGGCCTTCGATCTGAACTATAACACCGTCTACATGGTGTCGGGCGGGGTTACCGCCTGTGCGGCGATCTGGTGCCTGCTGGCCTATCCGCGCTTCGAGGCGCCCAATCCGCAGATCAAGAAGATGGTGCTGCGCCGGCGCTACTGGCTGTATTACGCGCTGCAGTTCATGGCCGGCGCGCGGCGGCAGATCTTCGTCGTCTTCGCGGGCTTCATGATGGTCGAGAAGTTCGGCTTTGCGGTGCACGAGGTCACCGCCCTTTTTCTGATAAACCTTGTCGCCAACATGGTCGCCGCCCCGCTGATGGGGCGCGCGGTGTTCCGCTTCGGCGAACGTAACGCGCTGGTGTTCGAATATGTCGGGCTGGCGCTGGTGTTCCTGGCCTATGGCGGGATCTACATGTTCGGCTGGGGCATGGTGCTGGCCGCAACGCTTTACGTCGTGGATCATATCCTGTTTTCGCTGGCCCTGGCGCTCAAGACCTATTTCCAGAAGATCGCCGATCCCGGCGACATCGCCCCCACCGCCGCCGTGGCCTTTACCATCAACCATATCGCCGCGGTCTTCCTGCCGGCGCTTCTGGGATATGCGTGGCTGGTCTCGCCGGCCGCGGTGTTCGGGATGGCGGCCTGCATGGCGGCGGTATCGTGCCTTCTGGCGCTGATGATCCCGCGCCACCCCGAGCCCGGATACGAGACCATCCTCGCCCGCGCCGCCCCGGCCCCGGCCGAATGACCCCTGACCAGAGAGGCCCCGATGCCGACCTTCACCGCCTACACAACCGTGACGCAAAAGGCCAACGCCGACGCGCTCGCCGAGGCGCTCGACGATCTCGACCCCGAACCCACCGGCATCGGCGCCTTCGAGATGGAGGACGGGTCCGGCCTGTGGGAAATCGCCGCCTATTTCGAGGAGCCGCCGGATCAGGCGGGGCTGGCGCTTCTGGCCGCGATCCACGACGCCAAGCCCTTCGTCATATCAGAGTTGCCCGAGACCGACTGGGTCTCGAAAGTGCAGCGCGACCTCAGCCCGGTCGAGGCGGGGCGGTTCTTCGTCTATGGCAGCCATGACGCGGACAAGGTGCCCGACGATTGCGAACCGCTGCTGATCGAGGCGTCGATGGCCTTCGGAACCGGGCATCACGGCACCACCCTGGGCTGTCTGCGCGCGCTCGACCGGCTGGCCGAGGACGGCTTTGACGGGGGATCGGTGCTCGACCTCGGCTGCGGCACGGCGGTGCTGGCGATGGCGGCGGCGCGAATCTGGCCCGGGGTGATGCTGGCCTCGGATATCGACGCGGTCGCGGTCGAGGTGGCCGAGGCGAACGTCGCCGCCAACGACTTGGCCGGCCGGGTGCGCTGCATCGAGGCCACGGGCCTCGATCATTCCGATCTGCGCGCCGCGGCCCCGTTCGACCTCGTCTTCGCCAATATCCTGAAAGGGCCGCTGATCGACCTCGCGCCCGCGATCACCGACAGCCTGCGCCACGGGGGCAAGGTCATCCTGTCGGGACTTCTGAACGAACAGGCCGACGAGGTGATCGCCTGCTATTCACAGGCCGGCAACAGCCTCGACCAGCGCAACGAGATCGGCGACTGGACAACGCTGGTCATGTCGCGGCCCGGCTGAGACTGCCGCGCGCAATGCGCCCGCATCCCGAATGAAAAAAGCCCTGCATGCGCTTGCGTCATGCAGGGCGTTCATTGTCCGGGACGTGCCGGGCGCGATGCGTCCGCATCAGCGCTTGCGCACGACTTTCGGGATATCCGCGCGGGTCAGGCCGATATCCTCGAGCTCGCGATCGGACAGTCTTGACAGGGCGTTGCGTGTCACGCGGCGCTCGTTCCAGCCGATGAGGGCAGAAGCGACGCGAGAGACGACGACATCGATCCCGGACTGGGAAGAGGTCTTGCGGGTATTTGCGACAGTGGCCATGGTACAGATCCTTGCTACGACAGAGGACGTTTCATCTTCGATTGTGCGATTGAGGTAGGCGAGCACGCCGACCCTCACAAGCAGGCATGTCTGCATAGTCCTTATGCATCGCGTGCATGGGTCATCAGGATTTCAAGGTGTTGTTAACACTGTTTAAATTTCCCTGACCTCTCGATCGGGTTCGCCGCACGCAGATTTTCGGCAAGGATCTGCCGAGCGCATGGGCAAAATGAAAACATCGATGCCTCTTGGTACCCGTTCTTGCTTCGTGCTATGGGTCTGAAAACACGAGGGGCGGGGCGGAAACATGCGGGTTTTGGGAATCGATCCTGGGTTGCGCAACCTCGGATGGGGCGTGATCGAGGTGGATGGCAGCCGGCTGAGCCACGTGGCCAACGGCATCTGTCACTCGACAGGTCCGGATCTCGGGGCGCGGCTCCTGTCGCTCTACCAGCAACTGACGGACATCCTGCACCGCTATGCGCCCGACGCGGCGGCGGTCGAGCAGACCTTCGTCAACAAGGACGGCGCAGGCACGCTGAAGCTGGGGCAGGCGCGCGGGATCGCGCTGCTGGTGCCCGCACAATACGGGCTGACAGTGGGGGAATATGCCCCCAACTCGGTCAAGAAGACGGTCGTGGGTGTCGGCCACGCCGCCAAGGAACAGGTCGCACATATGGTCGCGGTGCAACTGCCGGGCGTGGTGCTGGCCGGCCCGGATGCGGCCGATGCGCTTGCCGTCGCGATCTGCCACGCGCATCACGCACGATCAGGGGCCATGCTGGCACGGGCCGTCGCACGGGCGAGCACATGATCGGGAGGATCGCCGGGCGGATCGACTACCGCGCCAGCGATCACGTGCTGATCGACGTGCGCGGGGTGGGCTACCTCGTTTATTGCTCGGACAGGACGCTGTCGGCGCTGCCCGGCGTCGGCGGCATGACGGCGCTTTATACCGATCTGCTGGTGCGCGAGGACATCCTGCAGCTATTCGGCTTTTCCACGCTGGTGGAAAAGGAATGGCACCGCCTGCTGATGGGCGTGCAGGGCGTGGGCGCCAAGGCGTCGCTGGCGATCCTCGGTGCGCTCGGCCCCGACGGTGTCAGCCGCGCGATCGCCATCGGCGACTGGTCCTCGATCACCGCGGCCCGCGGCGTCGGCGCCAAGACCGCGCAACGCGTGGTCAACGAGCTCAAGGACAAGGCGCCCACGGTCATGGCCATGGGCGCCACCCCGCCCCCCGCGCCGGATGCCGGCGAAGTGATCGAGATGGCGACGCCGGCAGAGGCGCCCGCGGCGCCCGCCCCCGCAGACCCCGGCGCGCAGGCCGAGGCACTGTCGGCCCTGACCAACCTGGGCTATGCCCCCGGCGAGGCGGCAGGCGCCGTCGCACAGGCGGCCAGCGAGACCCCCGAGGCCGCGACCGCCGATCTCATCCGCGCCGCGCTGCGGCGGCTGGCACCGAAAGGCTAGGCGATGACAGGTCCCGACCCGACATTGCGGCCCGAGGCACTGCCCGAGGATGCAGACCGCAGCCTGCGCCCCAAGGTCCTGTCGGAATTCATCGGCCAGCGCGAGGCGCGCGCCAACCTCGCGGTCTTCATCCAATCGGCCAGGCAGCGCGGCGACGCGATGGATCACACGCTCTTTCACGGCCCGCCCGGCCTTGGCAAGACGACGCTGGCCCAGATCATGGCGCGCGAGCTTGGGGTGGGGTTCCGCATGACCTCGGGGCCGGTGCTGGCCAAGGCAGGCGATCTGGCCGCGATCCTCACCAATCTCGAACGCAACGATGTGCTTTTCATCGACGAGATCCACCGCCTGAACCCGGCGGTCGAGGAGGTGCTCTACCCCGCGCTCGAGGATTTCGAGCTCGACCTGGTGATCGGCGAGGGGCCCGCGGCGCGCACCGTGCGGATCGAGCTGCAGCCCTTCACGCTGGTCGGCGCCACGACCCGGCTGGGGCTGCTCACGACGCCCTTGCGCGACCGGTTCGGCATCCCCACCCGGCTGCAATTCTACGAGATCGACGAGCTGCACGAGATCGTGCGCCGCAATGCCGACCTTCTGGGGATCCCCACCGATCCCGAGGGTGCGCTGGAGGTCGCGCGCCGGGCCCGCGGCACGCCGCGGATCGCCGGGCGGCTTTTGCGCCGGGTGGTGGATTTCGCCGTGGTCGAGGGCGGCGGCAAGATCAGCCGCGCGCTCGCCGACAGCTCGCTGACGCGGCTCGGCGTGGATCACCTCGGCCTCGACGGGGCGGACCGGCGCTACCTGCGGCTGATCGCCGAAGCCTATCAGGGCGGCCCCGTCGGGATCGAGACGATCGCGGCCGCGCTGTCGGAGAGCCGCGACGCGCTGGAAGAGGTGATCGAGCCCTACCTGCTGCAACAGGGCCTCATCCAGCGCACCCCGCGCGGCCGGATGCTGGCGCATGGCGGCTGGACGCATCTCGGCCTTCCCGCGCCTGTGGCCAAGGGGCAAAGCGATCTGTTCGGGGACGACGCATGAAGCTGGCGGAGTTCGAGCCGCTCACCGAGGCCGAGCAGGTTGTCATCGCCGGGCTGGGCACGGGCCATGTGACGGTGCTGGGCGACGGGAGCCTGCCGGGCGAGGACGCGGGCGAGGACCGCCAGGTGCGCGCCAGCCTGATCCGCTGGCTCGCCCTCGGCGCGGCGGGGGGTGACGCCGTGCGCTTGCACGAGAAGGGTCTGCGGATCGCTTGGGCGCTGGTGGTCAGCGACGGTCGGGCCGATCCGATCATGGCGGGGGCCACGCCGGGGCTCGACCTCGAAGGGTGCTGGCTCGACCATGACCTTGCGCTGCTGGGGTGTCGGTTTGAGCATGCACCGGTGTTGCGCGGCGCACGGGTGCAGACCTTGAACCTAGAAGCCTCGCATCTCCCCGGCCTCCAAGCAGACCGGCTGGAGGCGCGGGGCGGCGTGTTCCTGCGCCGTGTCGAGGCCAAGGGCGAGGTGCGGCTAGTCGGCGCACGGATCGGCGGCAATCTGGAGTGCGTCCGCGCGCGGCTCGAGAACGCTGACGGCATTGCGCTCCACGCCGACGGGCTGGAGGCGTTGGGCAGCGTGTTCCTGCGCAACAATTTTCAATCCTATGGAGAGGTGCGACTGCTCGGCGCGCGGATCGGCGGCGATCTGTCATGCAAGGGCGGGCGCTTCGAGAACCCGGGCGGCCCGGCGCTCAATGCCGACGGGCTGGAGGCGCGCGGCGCGGTGTTCCTCGCCGGCATCCAGGTCGAGGGGGAGGTGCGGCTGCTCGGCGCGCGGATCGGCGGCGATCTGGACTGCGTTGGCGGGCGCTTCGAGAACCCGGGCGGCTGGGCGCTCCGCGCCCAAGGCGCGCGGGTGACCGGAGCATTCCTTTGGCGGATGGGCAGCCATGCCGATGGGACGCTCGACCTCGCGGGCGCTGAGATCGGGCATCTGTGCGACGATCCCGCCTGCTGGCCCGCGAAGGGCGATCTGCGGCTCAACCGCTGCCGCTACGGCGCATTCGTCGGGCAAGCCATCAGCGCCGCCGAACGCATTCGCTGGCTGGACCTGCAAAAGCCCGCGCGGTTCGGCGACGACTTTTGGCCGCAGCCATGGGAGCACTGCGCGCAGGTCCTGCGCGAGATGGGCCATGCCGAGGACGCCCGCACTGTGCTGATCGCAAAGGAAGAGCGGCAGCGACGGGTGCGGCGTGCCCGCGTTCGGAAGGATACGCAGGGGACATGCCGCCACGCGATTGCACCACTCAACTGGCTGGGCGATGCGCTGCTCGGTGCGCTCATCGCCTATGGTCACAATCCGCGTAAGGCGGGGCTCTGGCTGCTGGTGATGTTCGCCATCGGCTGGGGCGTTTTCGACGCGGCGCATGGCCATGACGGCTTCAAGCCCAACAACGCCTTCATCCTGCGCAGCCCGGAATGGGCGCAGTGCGCGGACGGGGGCGCGCGGCGGGGCGATCAGCCCTCGACGCTGGACTGCTACCGGGACCAGCCCGAGGCGGCGGGGTATCCAGCCTTCAACGCGGCGCTCTACTCGCTCGACACGCTCGTGCCGGTGGTCGATCTGGAGATGCAGGAGTACTGGGTCCCGGACGAAAAGGTGGCGGACTGGGCGCGTTATTACCTGTGGGTCCATATCGCCGCGGGCTGGTTCCTCGCCCTTCTGGCGGTGGCCGGGTTCTCGGGGCTCATTGACACGCGCGCGACGCGAGACTGAGCGCGGGTCACCCGAAGCACTGTGCGTCGAATATTCCGGGCCAGACGACGCCCGCGGGGTTTGCGGCCCGCGCATGGCGCTGCTAAGGCAAGCAGCAACCGGAGGTGGACATGGCCGACACGCTGAGCCCCGAAGAAATCGAGGCGCTTTTCACCCGCAGCGATGGCACGTTTCTGTGCGCGCGGTGGGGGCGGCCCATCGTGCCGGTGGTGTTCGGCGTCGACGACCGGACGCTCGGCATCTTCAAGGGCGCGATCGAGGCGGTGGTCGCGCTGGCCGATCACAGGATGGCCGAGACCGATCCCGAGCTTGGCGCGAACCTGATGGTGTTCTTCGTGCGCGACTGGTCGGAACTGACCGAGACCCCGAACCTCGACCGCCTGGTGCCCGACCTCGCGGCCCTCGTGACCCGGCTGCAGGCAGCCGGCGCGAATCAATACCGGATCTTCCGCTTCGACGCGGATGGCGGGATCAAGGCGTGCTTCGTGTTCCTGCGCTTGGACGAGGTGCTGGCGGCGATGGATGCCGAGACGCTGGCGCTCGGCCAGGTTGTGCAATCGGTCCTGCTCTGGTCGGACAGGGCCTTCACCGAACGCTCGGCCCTTGCGCAACTGCCTGACGGGACAGTGGTTTTGCGCCCCGAGATCGGCGCGCTCATCCGCGCGGCCCACGACCCGGCCCTGCCCGGATGCGCCAGTGACACGAGTCACGCCCTGCGCCTGCACGCAAGGATGCTTGTTTCTTGAACAGCACGAAGATTTTGATACTGTGTGAGAAACAATAACCTTGACTGACTACTATTTCCGTGGGATCTAGAACGTGGAATTTTGCTTGTTGTTGGTTTCACCATCCAGCCGGGCATTCAGCAAAATGGAGAATGAGAATGAAACAATATCTTATCGCAGCCGCCGTGGTGGCCATGACCGCCCCGGCCGCGCATGCGCTGACGCTTGACGAAACCCAGGTCGAGGATGTGGGTTTCGGACCGACCGAATTGAACGCCACACTGAATTTCGACGGGTATACCGGGTCGGGGACAGTCACCGAGGTCCGGCTGGGTTTCCGCGGCGTGATCGAGTCGGATATCTCGATCTTCAACATTTCCGCTTCGCCTCAGGACTTCAGCGCCGATACCGTTACGGAATTTGCGTACACCTCGCCGGCGGGCCCGTCCGTCTTCGACGTGGCCGGCGGAACAGGGCCGACGACGATCGTCGGCGGCGGAAATACCACTTTCGAAGTGGACGGGTCGAACTCTTCCGGCCTGACGGTTACCGGTGGCGGTCTCGCTCCGTTCCTGTCGCCGTTCACCGTTGATCTGCTGACCGACACGTTCATCCGGATCTCGGGTGGCGGTGGCCGCGTTCTGGGCGGCCAGGAAACCGAGGCGTTCGGCGAAGTGACCGTCGAGTACTTCACCGATGATCCGCTCGCCCCCATCCCGCTGCCGGCAAGTGCCTTCCTGATGCTGGCCGCGCTCGGCTCTTTCCTGGCACTTCGGCGCTACAAGACCGTCTGAGCGTCCGGGCTTGCAGAGATCACAAGGCGCCCGGTTTCGGGCGCCTTTTTTATGCGGCAAGGCATTTTTATGCACCACGGCATGTGTATCCGCCGCGGGCGCCAGCGTCAGGCAACGCGAGGCTGCTACAGATCATCCTCGCCGGCCAGTTCCAAGGGCGCCGGCGCAGCGTGCAGATCGTCCACGCCGAGGGCCGTGCGCGGTTTCGACAGGCGGTTGCGCACCACCCAGTGCAGGCGTTCCTCGGCGCGGGTGATGGCGACATAGGCCAGACGTTTCCACAGCGGCTGACCGGCCTCGGAGCGTCCCATGCGCGCCGCGGCGTAGATGTCTGGGGCGAAAACCTGAACATCGCGCCACTGGCTGCCCTGCGCCTTGTGGATCGTCACCGCCGCCCCGTGCAGGAAGGTCGCCCCCATATTGGCGGCAAACGGAATGAACGGCTCTTCCTCGCCCGGTTTCTCGATCTTGACGATCGAGGCCGCCGACAGTTGCGGGCTTTCCGCGCCGATGACATGCAGCCGCGAGAACCCCGGGCGCTTGCCGGGCCCGAGATAGACCACCTGCGCTCCCTTGATCAGCCCCCGCGCCTCGAGATCCAGCCGCTTGCGGCGGTGCTTGAGGGGCAGCTCGATACCGTCGCAGATCAGCGGCTCGCCGGCCAGAAGGGCCGTCTCGGGCGCGTCATGCACGGCGCGGAAGGCGTGGATCAGACGGATGCGCGTGGCATTGCGCCAGACCAGCACCGGCGAACGCGCCATCAGGTCGACCTCGACCCGTTCGGACCACCTGACACGGTCGTCACGGCGCGCAGCCTCGGCGATCATCTGCTCGAAGTCGTGAAATTCCAGCGCGGGGTCGGCGAGGGCATGCGCAAGGTCGAGGATCGGGTTATCGGCGTCCTGCCGGTGCACGCGGCTCAGCTCCAGCCGCGCGGGCGCGGGCAGCGTGTCGAAGACCATCCCCTCGCCCCCGGACTTCACGGGCGGCAACTGCGCCGGATCGCCGAACAGCAGGAGCGTCGGGAAGATCTCCTGCAGATCCTCGAACTGCTGCGCGTCGAGCATGCTGGCCTCGTCGACGAGCCCGATATCGAGCGGCTCTTCCCGGCGTTTCCAGCCGGTGATGAAATCCGATCCGCGCAGACCCGCTGCCGCCAAAGCCCCGGGAATCGAACTGTTGCCCTGGTAGAAGGCAAGCGCCCGGTCGAGCGCCTGATCGGTCAGCCCCTCGATCTCGGGGCGGTCGCCCTGCCCGGCCAGCCACTCGGCGATCTTCTCGTATTCGGGATGGTAGACGGGGGTGTAGAGGATCCGGTGGATGGTCGTCGCGGGCACCCCGCGCGTGCGCAACACGCTGGCCGCCTTGTTGGTGGGTGCGAGGATCGCGAGGCTGCGCCGGTCGCGGCGCTTGCGCCCCTCATAGTCGCCGGACACGATCTCGACGCCCGCCTCTTTAAGTTCGCGGTAGAGCGCCGCCAGAAGCAGCGTCTTGCCCGATCCGGCCTTGCCGATCACGGCAAGCGCGGTCTGCGTGCCCTCGGTCGGCGGGGCAAGGGTGACCTGGTCGAGGTCCACGCCCACGCCGCGCAATTCCTCGGCGATGCGATCATGCGCCTCGGCCTGGTCGGGCGAATATGTCAAGGGGATCTCGGTCATCCGGTCGACCCTAGCGCCGCAGACCGCCGGGTTCCAGCGAAAGACGCGCGGCGCCGCGATCGCACGCAAGCTGTCGGTGAACTCTTTTCTATCGTGCCTCGGCAGGGTATTGCCTAGCGAAAACAGACGGGTTGCCAGCGGCGGATCCCCCGCGGAGGAGAGCAGACATCATGGCGCATATCATCGTCGTCGGGAATGAAAAGGGCGGCGCGGGCAAGTCGACGGTGTCGATGCATGTGGCCACGGCGCTGGCCCGGATGGGGCACAGGGCGAACGCCCTCGATCTCGACCTGCGGCAGCGCAGCTTTGGCCGCTATGCCGAGAACCGCCAGCTTTTCATGGAACAGGCGGGCATCGACCTGCCCTCTGCGCAGTATCACGCGCTGCCGGAACTGGCACGGGATCAGCCCGCCGAAACCCACGACAAGGCCCGCCTGTCCGCCGCGCTCGAGACGCTTGCACCGACAAGCGATTTCATCGTGATCGACTGTCCTGGCGCGCATACCCGGCTGAGCCAGGCGGCGCACAGCCTTGCCGACACGCTGATCACGCCCTTGAACGACAGCTTCATCGATTTCGATCTGCTGGCCAATATCGATGGCGACGGGCAGAAGATCCGCGGCCCGTCGGTCTATTCCGAAATGGTCTGGAGCGCGCGTCAGGCGCGTGCGCAGGCGGGGCAACGGGCGATCGACTGGGTCGTGCTGCGCAACCGCGTCGGCTCGCAACAGATGGTCAACAAGGAAAAGATGCGCCGCGCCATCGATGCGCTGGCCAAGCGCATCGGGTTTCGTGTCGTGCCCGGCTTCAACGAGCGGGTGATCTTTCGCGAGTTGTTCCCGCGCGGCCTGACCCTGCTGGACCTGAAGGATACCGGCGTGAAGGGGCTCAGCATCTCGAACATCGCCGCGCGGCAGGAATTGCGCGACCTGATCAAGTCGCTGAACCTGCCCGGTGTGACGGTGAATTTCTAGGGCGTCACGCCGGCGGTCCGGTCCGCGGCTGCGCACGGGTACGCGGGCGGCGTTGCATCCGCAGCGCCCAGAGGTTCGACACGAAGAGCACGCCGATCACCACCGCCCCGCCGAGGATCGCCCAACGGCCCGGATCCTCGCCCACGACCGCCCACACCAGAAGCGGGGCAAGCACCGATTCCAGCAGGATCAGCAGCGATACTTCGGCAGACACGATGTAGCGCGGGCCTAGCGTCAGCAGGCAGGTCGACACGCTGATGAAGGCCCCGTGTGCAACGACCAGCGGCCAGTTCGCGAACCAGACCGGCGCCGGCGTCGCCACCGGCCAGATCAGCAGCGACGCGCCCAGCATCGCCACGGGGATCGCCGGGATCATCGACACGTGTTTGAGTTCTCGTGCCGCCGAAAGTGCGGCGGCCATGCAGGCCGAGACCGCGAGGGCCACCAGATCGCCGCTCCAATGCGCGCCTTCGGTCTCGCCCGATCCCCGGGCGATCACCGCGAGCCCGGCGAAGACCCCCAGCATCGTCCAGATCATCCGGTGGCTGATCGGTTCCGCGAGGAAGATCCGGCTGAAGATCGCGGCGAAGACCGGCATCGAGGCGAGGATGAACACGACATTGGCGACGCTTGTCCACGACACGGCGATCACGAAGCCCGGGGCGGACGCACCGATCAGCACGGTGTAGATCAGCCCCGCACGCCCGGTGCGCGCCACGGCGCGGAACCCGCGCGTGCCTTGGGCGATCAGCACCCCGGTCAGGATCGCGCCGCCGCCGACGATCCCGCGCCAGAAGGCGATGGTCACCGCATCCCCGTCGATCAGCCGCACGAAAAGCGAATCCGGCACCACGAACAGAACCCCGAGCGCGGTGATCAGAAGTCCCTTGAGATGCTCGGACATGGCGGCGCTGCTCCTCGTGGCCCTCGACCCTTGCCCCGCCCCGCCGCGATGGCGACGCGGCGGGGCGTCGACGGCCACAGCCTTAGGGGATCGGGCACTCGGGCGCCATCCCCCTGCCGCATCCTCAGCCTTGGGTTTTCTTCTGCCAGGCAAGCGCCAGCGAAACGACACCCGCCGCTGTCAGGTCGATCCCGAGGAACAGCCCGAGTAGCCCGAGCGCGCCCTCCGGAAGGGACAGCACGATCAGGGCCGCAAGCACCAGTGACAGCCCGCCCGAGGTCATGATCCAGCCCCAGCCGGTGTCGGGCCGCAGCTGCCATGCCAGCGCGACGCGAAGCGCGCCGATCACCGTAAAGAAGATCGCCACAAGCAAGGTCAGCGTGACCAGACCGGCCAACGGATTCAGTATTAGCGAGATCGCGAAAAGTACGAATACCGCGCCCAGAAGGCTGGTTATCCAGCGGTCTCCGGTGCTTTTCGTCGTGTCGGTTACACCGTGCCAAAGCTGCATCCCGCCAGCGACTAGAAAGGCCGCGCCGGCGACCGCCTCGGCGGCCAGCGACGCGGCGAACGGGTTGAGAAAGGCCAGCAGCCCGCCGATCAGCGTGACGGCCCCAAGAGCGGCCAGCTTTTTCCACCCCAGATCCGGCACCAGATTGTCGAGATCGTTGCGGTCGTCCTGATTGCTCATGATCCTCTCCATTCGAAACCGTTTGATGCGCGACGTGCACATGCCGACAGCGAATTTCAATGGAGAATGCGAACGCGATGCGGCGGGATCCGTTTGGTCACGATCCGCGCCCCGCCCGCATGGTTTGACCGCCGGAGGCGCGTTTGCGGCATGAACTGCCCCCCAAGACATGCCAAGGGAGGGCTTCAGTCGATCCGCATGGTCTCTGTTGCCGCTATCGGCGCGCTGGCCGGAACCCGCGCCTGCGATCGTCGTCCGCACGAACCGGGATCGCGGCATAGTCGTGGTGCATGACGTGCTGGCGATGGCCGCCGCGCGGCTCGTCGTCATCGTCCTGCATGCGCATGACCGAGATGCCGAACTGCACGCCGGCAAAGACGATCCCGTTCGCGATCCACAGTATCACGACGGCCAGCAGACCCTGTTCTGTATGCGTGACGAGGTGCCAGAGATTGGCGACGTTGAACCACAGCAGCATCCCGACGAACGCCGCCGCGATGGCGAAGCCGATGGCGACCTGGGTGATGTAAAGACGTATGAGCTTGGGCATGATCTCTCTCCCCTTCAAGATATCAGGATAAGACCTGTTCCGAAAATTACAAGCGGCACGCCGGAGATAACACCGCTCGGGCCAGTGTCACGCCTTCTTGGCCCGGCCGAAATCGGGCGCGTCGGTGTCCTGTCCGGCCTCGATGATGCCGCGACGGATCGCGCGGGTGCGGCTGAAATAGGCATGCAGGTGGTCGCCGTCGCCGGTGCGGATGGCGCGTTGCAGGGCGAACAATTCCTCGGTGAAGCGCCCGAGAATTTCCAGCGTCGCCTCGCGGTTGTTGAGGAACACGTCGCGCCACATCACAGGATCGGAGGCCGCGATGCGTGTGAAGTCCCGAAACCCGGCGGCAGAGTACTTGATCACCTCGCTGTCGGTCACCCGGCGCAGATCGTCGGCGACCCCCACCATCGTGTAGGCGATGAGGTGGGGCGCATGGCTGGTGACGGCGAGCACCAGGTCGTGATGGTCCGCATCCATCTCGTCGGTGTGAGCGCCGAGCGCCTGCCAGAAACCGGACAGCCGGTCCACAGCGGCGCGGTCGCTGCCCTCCGGCGGCACGACCAGGCACCAGCGGTTGTCGAACAGCTCTGCAAAGCCCGCGCGCGGGCCGGAATGTTCGGTCCCCGCAAGCGGATGCGCGGGCACGAAATGCACATCCGGCGGCAGGTGCGGCGCCACGGCCTCGATCACCGCGCGCTTGACGGACCCCACGTCGCTGAGCGTCGCACCCGGTTTCAGCGCGCCCGAGATGTCCTGGGTCACCGCGCCCATGACGCCGACGGGGACGCACAGCACCACCAGGTCGGCGCCCTCGCAGGCGTCGGCAGCGCTGTCGCAGACAAGGTCGCACAGGCCGATCTCGCGCGCGATCTCGCGGGTCCCGGCGGAACGGGCATAGCCCGTCACCTCGCGCGCCGCACCCGCGCGGCGGATCGCGAGGGCCATCGACGACGCGATCAGACCCAGCCCGATCAGCGCCACGCGGTCGTAGATCACGCTCATCGCGCGCCGCCCTTGAACTGCCCGATGGCGTGGGCCACGCGGCGGCAGGCAGGCTCGTCCCCGACGCTGATGCGCAGGCAATTGGGCAGGTTGTAGCCCGCCACGCGCCGGACGATCAGCCCTTGCGACTTGAGGTAGTCGTCGCAGGCCTCGGCCTCGGCGCGGCTTCCGAAGCGCGCGAGGATGAAATTGGCCAGCGACGTGTCCGAAGGCACCCCGTGCTCTGCCAGCGCCTCGGCCAGCCAGGTGCGCAGGCGGGTGTTGTCGGCGCGGCATTTCTGCGCCCAAGCGGTGTCGCGCACCGCGGCCTCGGCGGTCACCTGCGCCGCATGGCTGAGGTTGAACGGCCCACGCACCCGCCCCAGCACGTCGACCACGTGCCCCGGCCCGTAGCCCCAGCCGACGCGCAAGCCCCCCAGCCCGTAAAGCTTGGAGAACGTGCGCGTCATCACCACGTTGTCATGGCTGTCGACAAGGCCCGCGCCGCCGTCATAGCCCTCGACATATTCGGCATAGGCGCCATCGATGACCAGCAACGCCTCGTCGGGCAGCCCGTCGGCCAGGCGGCGCAGTTCTGCCTCGCCGATCATCGTTCCGGTGGGGTTGTTGGGATTGGCGATGAACACCAGCCGCGTGCGTTCGCTGCAGGCCGACAGAATCGCGTCGACATCCGTCACCCGGTCACGCTCGGGCACCTCGACGGGGATGGCGCTGTTGGCCAGCGTGCTGATGCGGTACATCGCGAAGCCGTGCTCGGTATGGATCACCTCTGTTCCGGGCCCGGCATAGGCCTGGCACAGCAGCGCGATGATCTCGTCGCTGCCCACCCCGCAGACGATGCGCTCCGGGTCGAGCCGGTGCGTCTCGGCGATGGCATGACGCAGGCTCGCGTGATCGGTGGAGGGATAGCGATGCAGCTCGAACCCTGCCTTGCGGAACGCCTCCTTGGCCGCGTCGCTCGGTCCGAACGGGTTCTCGTTGGAGCTGAGCTTGACCACGTTCGCGACACCGTCGACATGCCCGCTGCCGCCCTGATAAGGGGCGATATCCATGATACCCGGCTGTGGCGTGATCGTGGTCATGATGTCCCCCGTCATTCCCGAATTGTTCTAGCCCCGGGGCACAGGGCTGACCAGCGCCAAAAGAAAATGCCGCAGCGGTGACCCGCAACGGCATCCGCAGACCGAGGCACGCAGTTCAGTTCTGCGCGTAGAATTCGATGACGAGGTTGGGTTCCATCATCACCGGATAGGGCACGTCCGACAGGCCCGGCTGACGCACGAACTTGGCCGACATCTTGGAATGATCGGCCTCGATGTAATCGGGGACGTCCCGCTCTGCCAACTGCGTCGCCTCGAGCAGGACGGCCATCTGCTTGGACTTTTCGCGGACCTCGATCACGTCGCCTTCCTTGACCCGGTAGGACGGGATGTTGACGCGCTTGCCATTGACCTTGACATGGCCGTGATTGACGAACTGGCGCGCGGCGAACATCGTGGGCACGAATTTCGCGCGATAGACCACGGCATCCAGACGCCGCTCCAGCAGACCGATCAGCAGCTCGCCGGTATCGCCGCGCACGCGCTCGGCCTCGGCATAGATGCGGCGGAACTGCTTTTCGGTCAGGTCGCCGTAATAGCCCTTGAGCTTCTGCTTGGCGCGCAACTGCAGGCCGAAATCGGAAATCTTCGCCTTGCGGCGCTGGCCGTGCTGGCCGGGGCCGTATTCGCGGCGGTTGACGGGCGATTTGGGGCGACCCCAGATGTTCTCGCCCATGCGGCGGTCGATCTTGTACTTGGCAGACGTGCGTTTGGTCACGGCTGGTCTCCTTCTGTGATGTCGAAGGGCGTTGTCCTCTGCGTTCCGGCAAGACCCGGGCGGCCGACAGGCATCCCCTCGCGGGGGCCACCAACACCAATGAAAGGGCGCGTATACACCACCTGCCCCGCCTGTCAACCGGGCGACGCTGCGTCTTTCGTGGCTGGAATACCCCGGGGGCGGCGCCGCCCGGATCAGAGCGCCCGCATCCAGAACTGCAGCGAGTGGTCCGTCTCGTGGCTCTGGTCGATATCCTTCCAGCGGAACTGCGCCACGGCGCCCTCGACCGGCGCGTAGCCGCGCTTGCGCCAGAAGGCGTCCAGCGGGCGATAGTCGTCGGGGCGCAGCGGATGATCCGCCGGGCGCACCACGCCGCAAAAGGCGCAATGCGTCCGCCCAAGGCTGCGTGCGTGATCCTCGCGCAGATCGAAGAAGCGATGCCCGATCCCCTGCCCGCGATAGTCGGGCAAGAGCACGCTTTCGGCGCAATAGAAGATCCGCTCCAGCGCCAGCCCGGTGCCGGCGAGGGCCGCGCCGAACTCGTCCGCGTGATCCTCCATCGGGGTGCCGGTCGCCGCACCGATCAGGCGACCTTCGTCGAACGCACCCACGACAATCGCCGCATCGCTGTCGCGGTAGACCTGCAGATACGCCTCCTCGTAGGCCAGATCGCCATCGTAGAGGTAGGGAAAGGCGCGGAACACCTCGATCCGAAGCCGGGCCACGTCCGGCAGGGCGGCGGCAAGATCCTTTCCGGTCAGGCGCGCGACGCGGATCATGCCGACACCTGCCGCGTCCAGTCCGCGAGGTTGTAATAGGTGGTGATCCGGGTAATCCGCCCGTCGCGCAGGCCAAAGAACGACCCCGCCGGCAGGCGGTAGCGCTGCCCCGTCGCCTCGGGCAGCCCGTCATCGGTCACGAGATAGGTGCCGTTCACCACGAATTCGGCGGCGGCGCGCGTGTCGTCCTCGCCGGAAAAGATCACGATATCGGTCAGGTCTTCGCGGTAGCAGCGGCTCATGTGCTCGCAGAACGCGCGAAACATCTGCTTGCCGCGGCGCATCTCGCCCTCGTTGACGAAGTGATGCACATCGTCGTCGAGGCAGTCCAGCATCGCGGCCACATCGCCCCGGTTGAACGCGTCGAGATAGCTGCGCACGGTGTCTGTCATGTCTCCTCCCCTGGTGGTCCCCAATAGTCGATCAGATGCCCGATGATCTGGTCGCGCGTCTTGCGGTACGCGTCAAGCCGCGCCGCGCGGGTCTGCGCCAGGCCGGTCGGGTCGAGGATCGGCCAGTAGACCACATCGAGATGGAAATACCGCGTCAGGTCCAGCACCCGCCTCTGGCTGGCGGGGCTGAGCGCGACGATCAGGTCGAAGGACGACAGATCGTCGCCCCATTGCTCCATCTCGTCGAAACTGCGCACGCGGTGACGCTCCAGCTCGACCTCGATCTCGCGGCAGACGGCGACGGAGAACCCGTCGATCTCCATGTCGCTCTTGACACCGGCCGATTGCACATAGGTGTCGGTGCCGTAGAACTTCTTCATGATGCCTTCGGCCATGGGCGAGCGGACCGCGTTGTGATCGCAGCAGAACAGCACCGATTGCGGCAGCGCCCGGGGCATCCTGTCAGCCCCCGTGATGCAGCACGCAGATCAGCGTGAAGAGACGCCGCGCCGTGTCGTTGTCGATCTCGGCCTTGCCTTCAAGACGCTCGGCGAGGATGCGCGCGCCCTCGTTGTGGATGCCGCGCCGGGCCATGTCGATGGTCTCGATCTGGCTGGGGGGCATGTTCTTCACGGCGTCGAAATAGCTTTCGCAGATCGCCCAGTAATCCTTGACCACCTGCCGGAACGGGCTGAGCGACAGGTGAAACTCCGCCGCCGGCTCGCCGTCCTCGGTGCGGATATCGAAGACCAGCCGCTTTTCGCGGATCGACAGACCCACCCGGTAGGGGCCGTCGGGCACCGTGCGATCGTCGCGCGGCGGCAGCGCGAAGCTGTTCTCCTCGATGAGATCGTACATCGCCACCTTGCGCTCCTGCTCGATCTCGGGCGTCGGAGGCGGCAGGTTGGCATCGTTCAACTCGATATGGCAGATCCGGCTCATGGCATGGTCCTCGCGCTCACGTGCCCGAGATCCTTAACCCGGCGATGCGGCCAAGGCAATTTCGGCGTGCGGCCGGGCCGGGCGCGCCGCACGCCGTCACATCACGGCAACGCCCGGGCGAGGATCGAGACGATTTTGCGATTTTTCCGGCAAAAAAACCTCCGCGTGTAAATGGTATCTTGTGGTTGTGTCGGGCAGTATCGTGGCATGGAGGCATCCGGACACGGAAATTTCCCAGACGGCACGGGGCGCAGGGGATCGGGGCGACGGCATGATCGAGTTCGATACGGTCAGCAAATCCTTCTGGACGGGCACGCAGCGCAAGGTGATCCTTGATCGCGTGTCGTTCCGGGTGGATATCGGCCACAGCCTGGGCATTCTCGCCCCGAACGGCACCGGCAAGACCACGCTGATCAACATGATGGCCGGCCTGGAAAAGCCCGACGAGGGGGTGATCCGCCGCGGCTGCCGCGTCTCGTTTCCGCTTGGCTTCATGGGCGGCGTCATCAGCCGTCTTTCGGCGCTCGAGAACGCGCGCTACATCGCGCGGCTCTACGGTCTCGACCCCGACTACATCGAGGCGTATTGCCGCTGGCTGTGCAACCTCGGGGAATACTTCGACCAGCCGATCGGCACGTATTCCTCGGGCATGCGCGCGCGGTTCAGCTTTGCGCTGATGCTGGCGCTGGATTTCGACATCTACCTGATCGACGAGGGCATGCCCGGCTCGACCGATGTGGACTTCAACCGCAAGGCGGGGGATATCCTGCGCGAACGCCTGCGCACCACCACCATCGTCATCGTGTCGCACGATCCCCGCACCCTCGAGAAATTCGCGCGGTCGGCGGCGGTGCTGACGGGCGGGCAGCTTTACATGTTCGAAACCCTGGAAGAGGCAAAGGCACTTTATGACTATGAAACCCAGGGTTAGAAAGTTCCGCATCGGGGCCAGTGCGCCCGGTCGTGCGGACCGGCAGGACGCGGACGCGGCCGAGGCCGATCACGATGCCCCGTCGCGGGACGTCGGTGACGAGGGCGCGCAACCCGCGACAGACCCCGACGAGGCGCTGAGCGCGCGCCAGCTTCGGCTGGCGCGGCGCACGGCACAACGCCACGGGCTGTCGCCCGCCTCGGACCTTGAGGCGGTGCGGATGTTGCGCAAGCGCGGCATCGACCCCTTCCAGCGCGCCACCATCGTCGAGCTCGTGGCAAAGACCGGCGGTGCGCGCGACGCCTCGAATGCCGAAGACAGCCCGCAATTGCCGCAGATCCGGCCCGACGCGGGGCGCGGTCTTCCCGCGACCGATCTCAGCCCCGCGGATCGGCGCGCCCGCGAGATCACCGGGATCCAGCGCGACATCGCCAGGCGGCGCCGCCGCAAGCTGGCGCTACTGATGTCCCGGCTGGTGGCCTTCGTCATTCTTCCGACCGTGCTGGCGGGCTATTACTATGCTGCCATCGCCACGCCGATGTATGCCACGAAATCCGCGTTCCTGATCCTGTCGGCCGATGGCGGCGGGTCCGGCGGGGGCGGCGGCGGCCTTGGTGGCTTGCTGCCCAGCCAGTTCGCCACCGGGCAGGACGCGATCGCCACGCAGGAATACCTGCAATCCAAGGACGCGATGCTGCGGCTCGACGCCGATGCCGGCTTTCGCGCGCATTTCAGCCAGCCCCGGATCGACCCGTTGCAACGCCTCGACCCCCAAGCGTCGACCGAGGACGCCTATGCGATCTACAGCAAATACGTGAAAATCGGCTACGATCCGACTGAGGGCGTCATCCGGATGGAGGTTTCGACCGCCGATCCGCAGGTCAGCGCCGAATTCTCCCGCCGCCTGATCGCCTATGCAGAGGAACGCGTGGACGCGCTGAGCCGGGAGAAGCGCGAGGACGCGGTGATGACCGCCGGCGAGAGCCTCGACCAGGCCAAGCAGGAGCGCCGGAAGGCGCAACAGCAGCTGGTCGAGTTGCAGGAAGGCACCATCCTCGACCCCGAAGGCGAGATTGCCAGCATCCGCAGCCTGATCAACTCGGTCGAGATGCAACTGCAGGAAAAGGAGTTGAACCTCAGCCTGCAGATGAACAATCCCCGTCCCAACACCGCCCGCGTGGAGGCGCTGCAAAGCGAGATCGACGTGTTGCGCGCCGAGATGGCGCGCCAGAAGGCCCGGCTGACCGACGCCACCGAGGGCGAGCGGTCACTGGCCTCCAAGACCGCGGCGATCCAGATGGCGCAGGCCGATCTCGCCACCGCCGACCTCGTGCTGCAATCCGCGCTGGAGGCCAAGCGGCAATCGCAGATCGAGGCCAACAAGCAGGTGCGCTATCTGACCGTCAGCGTGCGCCCCCTGCCTTCGCAGGATCCAAGCTATCCGAGGGCGTTCGAGAACACGCTGCTGGCCTTCCTGATCTTTTCGGGTATCTACCTGATGATCTCGCTGACCGCGTCGATCCTGCGCGAACAGGTGTCGTCGTGACGGAATCCGCCCTGCCGCACCCCCCGCCTTGCCCTCGCGGATGCAGTTTACACCCCTGTCACGGTTTGCCACTATCCGCGGCGTCGATGTTCAATCAAAAACGAGTATTTCCATGACCAGACCGCTGCCGACCGTGCACCCCAACACGTGGGAATTCCTGCGCGACCCGATGATCGTCCCCACCGGATTTCGCGAATATGACGCGCGCTGGAAATATCCCGACGAGATCAACCTGCCTGGCGTCACGGCGCTCGGTCTCGGGCTTGGCACGCAGATCCGGGCACGCGGCATCCGGCCCGAGATCGTGGTCGGCAACGATTACCGCGACTATTCGCTGAGCATCAAGAACGCGCTGATCCTCGGGCTGATGCAGGCGGGCATCACGGTCCGCGATATCGGGCCGGCGCTGTCGCCGATGGCCTATTTCGCGCAGTTCCACCTCGATGTGCCCGCTGTCGCGATGGTCACCGCCTCGCACAATCCCAACGGCTGGACGGGGGTCAAGATGGGGTTCGAGCGGCCCTTGACCCACGGCCCCGACGAGATGGCGGAACTGCGCGACATCGTCCTGCAAGGCCGCGGCCAGCCGCATCCCGGCGGGGCGTATGACGTCGTCGGGGGGGTGCGCGAGGCCTATCTCGACGATCTTGTGGGCGATTTCCGGATGACCCGCAAGCTGCGCGTCGTCTGCGCGACCGGCAACGGCACCGCCGGCGCTTTCGCGCCCGAGTTGTTCGAACGCATCGGGGTCGAGGTGGTGCCGTCGCACAACACGCTGGATTACACCTTTCCCAATTACAACCCGAACCCCGAAGCGATGGAAATGCTGCACGACATGGCCGAGAGCGTGCGCGCCACGGGGGCCGATTTCGCGCTGGGTTTCGACGGTGACGGCGACCGCTGCGGCGTGGTCGATGACGAGGGCGAAGAGATCTTTGCCGACAAGGTCGGCGTGATCATGGCGCGCGACCTCAGCAAGATATACCCCGGCTCTTCCTTCGTGGCGGATGTGAAATCCACCGGGCTTTTCGCCAGCGATCCGGAATTGCTGAAAAACGGCGCCAAGGCGGATTACTGGAAGACCGGTCACAGCCACATGAAGCGCCGCGTCAAGGAACTGGGCGCGCTGGCGGGGTTCGAGAAATCGGGGCACTACTTCCTGGCAGAGCCGGTGGGCCGCGGCTACGATTGCGGGATGCGCGTGGCGGTCGAGATCTGCAAGCTGATGGACCGCAACCCGGAGATGTCGATGTCCGACCTGCGCCGCGCCCTGCCGCGCACCTGGGGCACGCCCACCATGTCGCCCTACTGCGCGGATGCCGAGAAATACCAGACCCTCGACCGTATCGTGGAGCGGCTCGCCGCGATGTTCGACGCCGGCGAGCGGATCGCCGGACGCGCCATCGCCGAGGTGGTGACCGTCAACGGCGCGCGCGTCATGCTCGACAACGGGTCCTGGGGCCTCGTGCGGGCCTCGTCGAACACCCCCAACCTCGTGGTGGTCTGCGAAAGCGGGACAAGCGCGGAGGAGATGCGCGCGATCTTCCATGATCTCGACGCGGTCATCCGGACAGAGCCGGGCGTCGGGGATTACGACCAGACGATCTGAGGCGCGCGCCCGGCAAAATCCCGGCCCCGGCGCGCCGCTGTTGCCCGGTCAGCCATGCTCGCGCAGGATGCCGCCCGCGAGGTAAAGCGAGCCGCAGACCAGGATGCGTGCCGCGGGCGTCTGCGCCGCGATCCGCCGCACCGCGTCGAGCGCCGTGTCGGCGATTTCGGCCCGCATCCCGACGCCACGCGCAGCCAAGGCGGTGGTCTCGGCCGGCAGGGTGTTGGCCTCGCCGGGGATCGACACCGCCGTCAGGCTGTCGGCCACGCCGGCCAGCGGCCGCAGAAAGCCCGCCACGTCCTTGGTGTTCAGCATCCCGCAGACGAGATGCGTCGGACGGGACGGCAGGCCCGCCATATGCCGGGCGAGGGCCAGCCCGGCGGCGACATTGTGCCCGCCATCCAGCCAGATCTCGGCCTCGGGGGCCGCGTCGACCAGCGGCCCGGACGCCAGACGCTGCATGCGCGCGGGCCAGACCGCGCGGCTCACCGCCGCCTCGCAGGCCACATCGGCGGCGCCGAGGCGGCGCAGCACGGCCAGCGCGGCACCCGCATTCTCGATCTGGTGATGCCCGGGCAGGTTCGGCAGGGGCAGGTCGCGCAGCCCGGTCTCGTCCTGGTAGACCAGCCGGCCGTGTTCCTGCGTGGCATGCCAGTGCTGCCCGTGCGCCAGCAGCGGCGCACCGAGGCGGTACGCGGCGGCCTCGATCACCTCCATCGCCGGATCGGCCTGCGGGCCGACGATGCACGGGACGCCCCGCTTCAGGATCCCCGCCTTTTCGCCGGCGATCGCGGCCAGCGTATCGCCCAGATAGTGCTCGTGATCCATCGAGATCGGGGTGATCACCGTCAGCGCGGGCCGGTCGATCACGTTGGTCGCGTCCAGTCGCCCGCCCAGCCCCACCTCGAGCAAAGTGTAATCGGCGGGCTGTCGCGCCATGGCGAGGAGAGCGGCACAGGTGGTGATCTCGAAATAGGTGATCGGCGCGTCGCCGTTGACGGCGTGGCACTCGTCGAGAACCTCCGTCAGGTGGTCCTCGGAAATCAGCTCGCCGTTCAGCCGGATCCGCTCGTGGAAACGGGCCAGATGCGGCGAGGTATAGGCGTGACAGCGATGCCCCGCGGCCTCCAGCCCGGCGCGGATCATCGCCAGCGTGCTGCCCTTGCCGTTGGTCCCGGCGATATGGATCACCGGCGGCAGGTCGTTCTGTGGATTGCCCAAGGCATCAAGCAGACGCCAGACCCGGTCCAGCGTGAGATCGATGATCTTGGGATGCAGCGCCATCATCCGCTCGAGGATGCGGTCGGATGTGAGCGTGCTCATGTGTCGGGCGTGTCCTTGCCCGCGTTGGCCGGGGCGTCCTTTTTCGGGGCGTCGTCGGACGTGACCGGCGGCGCAACCTCTGCCGGAAGCTCGGGCGCGGGCAGGTCGCCCTTGACGGCGGGCGGCTTGCGCATCAGCATCCGGATGATGGTGATCAGGTCCTCGCGCATCTCGGTGCGCGGCGTCACCCGGTCGAGCATGCCGTGCTCCAGCAGGTATTCGGCGCGCTGGAACCCCTCGGGCAGCTTTTCGCGGATGGTCTGCTCGATCACGCGCGGACCGGCAAAGCAGATCAGCGCGCCGGGCTCGGCGATCTGGACATCGCCCAGCATCGCGTAGCTTGCCGTCACCCCGCCGGTGGTGGGATGGGTCAGCACCACGATATAGGGCAGCTTCGCCTCGCGCAGCATCTGCACCGCGACGGTGGTGCGCGGCATCTGCATCAGGCTGAGGATGCCTTCCTGCATGCGCGCACCGCCGGCGGCGGAAAACAGGATCAGCGGACGCTTGCGCTTCACCGCCTCTTCGGCGGCGGCGATGATCGCGTTGCCGACATACATCCCCATCGACCCGGCCATGAACGAGAAGTCCTGCGCCGCGGCGACGACCGGCGTGCGGCCGATCTCGCCGGTGGCGACGAGCATAGCCTCTTTCTCGCCGGTTTCCCTCTGGGCGCCGCGCAAGCGGTCGGGGTATTTCTTCTGGTCGCGGAAATGCAGCGGATCGGGGGTCGGCGCGGGGACGGGCACCTCGCCGAAAACGCCACGGTCGAACAGGGCCGCGAACCGGGCGCGCGGGGTGATCGCCATGTGATGCCCGCAACTGGTGCACACGTTGAGATTGCCCGACAATTCGCGGTGAAACAGCATCGTCCCGCAGTCGTCGCACTTGAACCACAGGTTTTCGGGGATTTCACGGCGCGAGAAGATCGAGTTGATCCGCGGGCGCACGTAATTGGTGATCCAGTTCATCGGGCGGGGTCCTGCCTTGGCACTTGCCCCGTCCAGATAATCGGCGGGCGCGGGAAATGCAATCAGCCGCGCAGGGCAAGCCGGATGGCCAGCCAGCCGCAGAAAAGAACGAGCAGGTCGACCGGCATCATCGCCGTGATCGCCCGGGTGTCGTCTAGCGCGAACGGATAGGAGTAAAGCGCGAGACCATCGAACATCCCATCCGGCGCGGCGATCAGGATGGCGCTGAAATTGTTGATGAAATGCAGCGCCGTCGCGGGTCCCAGCGTGCCGAACCGCGCCGTGAGATCGCCCGCGACGATCCCGAACATCGCGGCCCAGGCGACCACGATCCATGCGTTTCCCCCGTAATTCGTGACGTCGAAATGCAGAAGCGCGAAGACCACCGAGGGCACGGCCAGCCAGACCACCGGCGAGGCGAACCGAGCGGCCAACTGGCTTTGCAGGTAGCCGCGAAAGATCAGCTCTTCTGCGAAGACCTGAAGGAACAGCGCCACGAGCGCCGGGATCAGGAACTTCGCCCATGTCGCTGCGGCAAGGTTCGGGGTCGGCGCCACGCTTTCGGGCATCGGGATCAGCCCGACGACGCCGTATAGCAGCACCATCGCGCCGAGCGCACGCCCGAATTGCCGCATCGCGCGCGGCAGCGGGCCGATGATCGACCGAAGACCGCGCCGATGCACGATCCGCGCGACGATCCCGAGCGCCACGATCAGCAGCCCGAAGGTCGCGAGGTTGATCAGCACGCCGGTCGGGGTGTCGGCGGCGTTCACCCCGTCCTGCACCCGGGCCCATGTCTCGGGGCCGAAGAGCACCGGCAGCAGCGTGGCGTAGGCGAAACTCAGAACCAGGAACAGCGGCACCAGCAACAGGATCCCGCCGGCGAGACGGTTCAGACCGGCCGACGCGCGGGCCGGGGCTACAAGCGTTTCATGGGCATCGTATCGCATGACGGTCAAGCTAGCCCGGCAGCCCCGGCGTTGCAAACGGCTTGCCCCGCGCGCGGCCTTCGCCTAGACCGGCTGCCAGCGAGTTGCGGGAGGCCCCAGATGACCAGGTTCGACAAAGCCAGACTGCCCAGCCGGTACGTGACCGAAGGCGCCGCGCGCGCCCCGCACCGGTCCTATTACTACGCCATGGGCATGACCGAGGACGAGATCCATCAGCCGCTGGTCGGCGTCGCCACCTGCTGGAACGAGGCCGCGCCCTGCAACATATCGCTCAACCGCCAGGCGCAGGCGGTCAAGGGCGGCGTCAAGGAGGCGCATGGAAGCCCGCGCGAGTTCACCACCATCACCGTGACCGACGGCATCGCCATGGGCCATGAGGGGATGCGCTCGTCGCTGCCCTCGCGCGAGGCGATCGCCGACACGGTCGAGCTGACGATGCGCGGGCATTGCTATGACGCGCTGGTCGGGCTGGCCGGATGTGACAAGTCGCTGCCGGGCATGATGATGGCGATGGTGCGGCTGAACGTGCCGTCGGTCTTCATCTATGGCGGGTCGATCCTGCCGGGCAAGGCGCCGCAGATCGACGACATCCCCGAGGAGTTCCGCAGCCGCGACCTGACGGTGCAGGATATGTTCGAGGCCGTCGGCTGGCACCAGAACAAGCAGATGTCGGACGCCGCGCTCGACGCGCTGGAACGCGTGGCCTGCCCATCGGCGGGCGCCTGCGGCGGGCAGTTCACCGCCAACACCATGGCCTGCGTGTCAGAGGCGATCGGGCTTGCGCTGATGAATTCGTCGGGCATGCCCGCGCCCTACGAATCCCGCGATCAATACGCCGACGCATCGGGGCGCGCGGTGATGGACCTGCTGGAGAAGAACATCCGCGCCCGCGACGTGGTGACGCTGAAATCCTTGCAGAACGCCGCGCGGGTCGTGGCCTGCACAGGCGGGTCGACCAATGCCGGGCTGCATCTGCCGGCGATCGCCCACGAGGCGGGGATCGAGTTCTACCTCGAGGATGTCTGCGACCTCTTCCGCGACACGCCCTATTTCGTCGATCTCAAGCCCGGCGGCACATATGTCGCCAAGGATCTTTATGATGCGGGCGGCATCCCCGTGGTGATGAAAGAACTGCGCAAGGCCGGCCTCATCCACGAGGATTGCGTGACGGCGTCGGGGCGCAGCATCGGCGAAGAGCTGGACCTGATCGCGCGCGAGGCCGATGGCCGCGTCATCTACCCCATCGACACGCCGATCACGAAATCGGGCGGGGTCGTGGGCCTCAAGGGCAATCTCGCCCCCACCGGGGCGATCGTGAAGGTCGCCGGGATCGCGCCGGAAAACCAGGTCTTCACCGGCCCCGCGCGGGTCTTCGACTGCGAAGAGGACGCGTTCGAGGCCGTCAAGGCGCGGGGCTACGAGGAGGGCGAGGTGATCGTGATCCGCAACGAGGGCCCCGCCGGCGGACCCGGCATGCGCGAGATGCTGTCGACCACCGCCGCGCTGTCGGGACAGGGGATGGGCAAGAAGGTCGCGCTTATCACCGATGGCCGGTTTTCGGGCGCGACGCGCGGCTTCTGCGTCGGCCATGTCGGCCCCGAGGCCGCGCATTGCGGCCCGATCGCCCTGATAAACACCGGCGACGTGATCACCATCGACGCGATCAAGGGCGAGCTGTCGGTCGATCTGTCCGATGACGAGCTGGCCCGCCGCAAGGCAGCGTGGCCCGGCCCACCCGAGACGCGCTACGCCTCGGGCGCGCTGTGGAAATACGCCCGGCTTGTCGGCGAGACCTACAAGGGCGCCGTCACCCATCCCGGCGCGCAGGCCGAGCGGCATGTCTACATGGACCTGTGACATGACACCGGCCCGAAGCGGCATCGCCCGTCGGGCCTTGGCCCTTGTCGCCTGCCTGCCATTGGCCGCCTGCCTCGAGCCGCCGCCAAGCGCGCCCGTGGCGCAAGAGGCCCTGCGCGCCGTATCCTTTTATGGCGGGACGATCACCGTGGCCGGCCCGCGCGGCTATTGCATCGACCGCTCCAGCATCAAGAGCGACGGGGGCGGGCGCTTCGCGATCCTCGCCAGTTGCGAAAGCCTGACGGGTCGGGCGGGTATCGCCGTGGACCCGGCGATGATGACGGTGGCGGTGCTGCCGCGCGCCGGTACCATCGCGCCGCCAGATGCGGCCGCGATGGCGGGCGTGCTCGGGGCGGATGCCGTGCGAAGTGTCGAGGAGCGCGACGACATCACCCTGGTGCAGGTCGCGGAAGGCGGCGAGGCCGTCCTGCCCGGCGGCGACCCGGTGCATTGGCGCGCGAGCATGGTAATCAACGGTCACATGCTGGGTCTCGCCGCCTATGGCCCGAAGGGCGGGGCGATCGCCGGCCCGCGCGGTCGCGAGGTTCTGGGAGAACTCGCCGCGGCGCTGCGCGCGGCGAGCGTGGCGTCCAACGGCAGCTGACGCGCAGGTTGCGCATGCGCCGGTCTTGCCCGACGCGGCGTTTCGACGGTAATGGCGTTTCCTCCGCGAGCCGTTCGGCTTTTCCGCGGCAGAAATCCGCGCCTGATCACGATTTGACAACGTTTCTGCGGTTCAATCACGAAGGACACGACAAGGGTGCGGTCAGAATGGATATCCTTCATGACGCACGGTACTGGCGCAGCTTGCGCACCTGTCGCAAGGCCCTGCGCGCCGTGACCCGTGGCAACACGGCACAGCCTGCGGCAGGGGCCGGCGGCCCGGCCCTGTGCCGCGCCCTGCCCCACGGCACCGACTGGGCCTGGCGCCCGGAGGTCTGGACCACGCCGCTGACAGAGCCCGCGACGACCTCGGTCGCGTCGCACTTCATGCTGGGCCGCGAGGTGACCGTCTTTCACGATTGTCCCCGGGCACAGATCGATCTGTGCCAGGCGCGCAACCCCGACCCCGCCGACCGCGCGGCGCTCGGGTTGCACATCGACGTGTCGGGATTCGACGGGTCGTTCCTGTCGCTGGTGCTGGATCTGCCGCGCCCGGCGCTGGCCGGTCTGACCCGGCAGCATCTCGTGCGGCTCGACGCGATCGTCGCGCCTGAAACACCGCTCAGGATCTTCGCGCGGCTGAACGTCCAACACGGTCCGAACACCGAGCAGATCACGCGCGAACTGCCGCTCGACGCGCCGGCCGCAGCGGTCGAGTTCGATCTCGCCTATTCGAAGCTCAACGAGAACCGGCTGCAGCGCGCGTGGATCGACCTGATCCTCGAAACCCCGCAGACGACCCAAGTGGCGCTGCGCGACATCATGTTCAGCCGTCGATTGCGGGCCAGCCTGTAAGCGGCGGCGCGACCGTGCCCGATCCGACGCCGATCCCGAGCCGGCGTTTCGGGCCGGGTGCGAAACGCCGCAAGGCATCAGGCGATCCGTTACGGTCACCGGCCTCGGCGGGCTGCCCCGAAAGATACTTGCGCGCGCGCGACTTCGCCGCGGGGCAAGTGGTTGCCAAGGTCTGGCAAGGGATTGAAATCATTCCTTCAAATCGATCCGAATAGTCACCCGTGCTCTTCCTTCGAGATCGCGGTCAGCGCCCGGTTATAGGCCTTCAGCGCATCGACATGGAACAGCGCGCCCAGCAGTTCGGGCGGCTGGTCGTCGCCTTTCAGCGTCACCACCGGGATGAACGGCACCAGCGTGCGCTCGAAGACCGGCATCGCGGCCTCCAGCGTGGTCGTGGCATCCAGGTAGATGCCCTGCTCGATCAGCGACCAGCAGCGATCGGCACCCGCGGCGCGCGCGTGGTCCGGCCCGCGCATCAGGTTGCGCACCTGGAACATCGCCAGCAGGTAATCCTGCGGCCCCGCGGCAAGCTGCACCCCGCGCCGCACAAGCTGCGACATGAAGAACGACCGCTGCACCAGCCGCGATCCCAGGGCGGTGGACATCGACACAGCCACCATCACCGCCAGCCCCGTCTGCCAGTCGCCGGTCAGTTCGAACACGATCAGCGTGGTCGAGACCGGCGCGCCGAGGACCGCGGCGGCGACCGCGCCCATCCCGGCCAGCGCGTACAGCGTCTGCGCCCCCGACACCTCGGGAAAGATCGCCGTTGCCGCATAGCCGAAGGTCAGCCCGGTCAGCGCCCCCACCATCAACGAGGGCGAGAACACCCCGCCGCCCATGCGCCCGCCGATGGTGATCGCCACCGCCGCCACCTTGATGACGGCATAGACCAGCGCCTCGTGCCACAGAAGCTGCCCGGTCAGCGCGGCCGACGTGGTCTCGTATCCCACGCCGATGACGTGCGGAAACCAGATCGCGATCGCCCCGAGCATCAGCCCCGCCGCCGCCGGTCGCAGCCAGCGCGGCAGGTGCAGCTGCATCTGGACATGCGCCGCCACGTCCTCGGCCAGGAAGATCCCCCGGCTCAGCGCCGCGCCCACCACGCCGCAAAGCAGCCCGAGGATCAGGAAGGCCGGCAGTTCGACATAGAAGGCAAGCGCGCTGGAGCGGTCGAGGACGAACTCGGTCACGTCACCGAATTCCAGCCGGTTGATGACCGTACCCGCCACGCTGGCGATCACGATGGGCGCGAAGGCGTGCACCGCGAAATGCCGCAGCACCACCTCCAGCGCGAAAAGCGCCCCGGCAATGGGCGCGTTGAACGACGCCGACACGGCCGCGGCCACCGCACAGCCCAGCAGGTCGCGCCCGGTGATGCCGTTGGCGTTGATCCGGTCGCTCACCCATGTCGAGATCACCCCGGCGAGATGCACCACCGGCCCCTCGCGCCCCGACGAGCCACCGGTGCCCAGCGTGATCAGCGACGCCGCGGCCGAGGCCAGACCCTCGCGGGTCTCGACGCGGCCCTTGTACATGGCGGCGCCCTCGATCACGTCGGCGACCGACCGGACGCGCCCGTCGGGGGTGAACCAGTGCAGGATCAGGCCCACCACCAGCCCCCCGGCCGCCGGCAGCAGCAGGATCCAGTACCACGGCAGCGTCTCGGCCAGGCTGTGGATGCGCGCGACATCCTCGGACCCGTAGGCAAGGTATTGCAGCTCGGCGATTCCCTTGCGGAAAAGCAGCGCGGCAAAACCCGCCGCGATCCCGATCAGCAGCGCGATCAGCCAGAACTGGAACTGGCTGGGACCGCGCAGACGCAGCACCGTCCAGCCATTGCGCAGCCCTTCGCCCGCACCGCGGCGCAATTCGCGCAAGAAGGAATTCGTCCGGGCCTGCATCACCCCACCTCTCGGTCGCCCGGCCCGCGCTTTCGCATCGCTGTCGCTTCGCCTAGTCTGTGCCCGTGCTCACGAAGGAACGACACGTCATGGACATCCGAAACGCATTCGCCGAACTTCAAACCTGTCTAGGCCAACGGGTTACGCGGTCCAAGTCCGATCTTGACCTGCACGCGCGCAGCGAATCGTATTTTGCCGACGCGTCCCCCGATGCCGTGG
Organism: Roseovarius sp. D22-M7; assembly: GCF_037083785.1. Classification (NCBI taxonomy): domain Bacteria; kingdom Pseudomonadati; phylum Pseudomonadota; class Alphaproteobacteria; order Rhodobacterales; family Roseobacteraceae; genus Roseovarius; species Roseovarius sp. D22-M7. Next base: position 52,233 of record NZ_JBAPKY010000008.1, on the reverse strand, counting down.
CCTATCCCGAGGATACCGCCGAGGTGGCCGAGATCGTGCGGATCTGCGCGCGCCACCGCGTGCCGGTGATCGGCTGGGGCACCGGCACCTCGCTGGAAGGGCAGGCGCAGGCGTTCTCGGGCGGCGTGGCGGTGGATTTCAGCCACATGGACCGCATCCTCGACATCGCGCCAGAGGACATGCTGGTCCGGGTGCAGCCCGGCGTCACGCGACAGGCGCTCAACGAGGCGCTGCGCGCCACGGGGTTGTTCTTTCCGGTCGATCCCGGCGCCAACGCCTCGCTTGGCGGGATGGCCGCGACGCGCGCCAGCGGCACCACAGCGGTGCGCTACGGCACGATGCGCCACAACGTGCTGGCGCTCGAGGTGGTCACGGCGACGGGCGAGGTGATCCGCACCGGCAGCGGCGCGCGCAAGTCGTCCTCGGGCTACGACCTGACCGGGCTCTTTGTCGGCGCCGAGGGCACGCTGGGACTGATGACCGAACTCACTCTGCGGCTTTACGGCCAGCCAGAGGCGATTTCGTCGGCCGTCTGCGCGTTCGAGACCGTGGACGCCGCCGTCGAGACGGTGATCGAGACCATCCAGTGCGGCCTGCCCATGGCCCGGATCGAACTGATGGATACCGAAAGCGTGCGCGCGGTGAACGCCTATTCGAAGATGGACCTGCCGGAAAAACCGCACCTTCTTCTGGAATTCCACGGCAGCGACAGTGGCGTGGCCGAGCAGGCGGAAGCCTTCGGCAGCATTGCCGCCGACCACGGCGGGTCGGCCTTCGACTGGGCCACCAGGACAGAGGCGCGCACGGCCCTCTGGACGATGCGCCACAATGCCTATTACGCGCTGCTGGCGCTGCGGCCCGGCGCGCGCGCCATCGTCACCGATATCTGCGTGCCGATCTCGAAACTCGCCGAGGCGATCGAGGACACCCGCGCCGATCTCGCCGAGGCGGGTGTGACGGGCCCGATCGTCGGCCATGTGGGCGACGGCAATTTCCACGCGACCCTGCTGGTCGACATGGATAACGCCGATGAGGTCGCCCGCGCCAAGGCCGCTGCCGCGCGCATGGTCGAGCGCAGCCTCCGCCTGGGCGGCACCTCGACCGGCGAACACGGCATCGGCGTGGGCAAGCGCGACTACATGCAATCCGAACATGGGGGTAGCTGGGCGATGATGGGGGCGATCAAGACGGCGCTTGATCCGGACAACATCATGAATCCCGGCAAGCTGGTCCCGCCGCGCAACTGAGGAGCGGGCCATGCCGTGTTGCGCCATGGGCACGGCCCCTCTATATCGCGGGGCATGTTGGACAAAGCCCATAACCGCCCCGATCTGCCCGCCGAGATCGCCCGCCGGCGCACCTTCGCGATCATCTCGCATCCCGATGCCGGCAAGACGACGCTGACCGAGAAATTCCTGCTTTACGGCGGGGCGATCCAGATGGCCGGACAGGTCCGCGCCAAGGGCGAGGCGCGGCGCACGCGATCCGATTACATGCAGATGGAAAAGGATCGCGGCATTTCCGTGTCGGCCTCGGCGATGTCGTTCGATTTCAAGGAGTTCCGCTTCAACCTCGTGGACACGCCGGGGCACTCGGACTTCTCCGAGGATACCTACCGCACGCTGACGGCGGTCGACGCCGCGGTGATGGTGATCGACGGCGCCAAGGGGGTGGAGAGCCAGACCCGCAAGCTCTTCGAGGTGTGCCGCCTGCGCGACCTGCCGATCCTGACCTTCTGCAACAAGATGGACCGCGAAAGCCGCGACACCTTCGACATCATCGACGAGATCCAGGAAAACCTCGCCATCGACGTGACCCCGGCCTCGTGGCCGATCGGCATGGGGCGCGATTTCGTGGGCTGCTACGACATGCTCCACAACCGGCTGGAACTGATGGACCGCGCCGACCGCAACAAGGTCGCCGAATCGATCCGCATCGACGGGCTGGACGACCCCAAGCTCGACGAACACGTGCCTGCCGATCTCGTCGCCAAGCTGCGCGAAGAGGTTGAGATGGCGCGCGAATTGCTGCCGGTGCTCGACCCGCAGGCGGTGCTCGAAGGGCACATGTCGCCGATCTGGTTCGGCTCGGCGATCAACTCCTTCGGGGTGCGCGAACTGATGGACGGGCTGGGAAGCTTCGGCCCCGTGCCGCAGGTGCAAAAGGCCACCCCGCGCGAGATCGCCCCCGAGGAGGACACCGTCGCCGGTTTCGTGTTCAAGGTGCAAGCCAACATGGACCCCAAGCACCGCGACCGCGTGGCCTTCGTGCGCCTCGCCTCGGGGCATTTCAAGCGTGGCATGAAGCTGACGCATGTGCGCTCGAAAAAGCAGATGACGGTCTCGGCGCCGGTGCTGTTCCTCGCCTCCGACCGGGAACTGGCCGAAGAAGCCTGGGCGGGCGACATCATCGGCATCCCCAACCACGGGCAGCTGCGCATCGGCGACACCCTGACCGAGGGCGAGTCGATCCGCGTCGCCGGCATCCCGTCCTTCGCACCCGAACTGCTGCAACAGGCCCGCGCGGGCGATCCGATGAAGGCCAAGCATCTTGAAAAGGCGCTGATGCAATTCGCCGAGGAAGGCGCTGCCAAGGTGTTCAAGCCCGCCTTCGGGTCGGGCTATATCGTCGGCGTCGTGGGTGCGCTGCAATTCGAGGTGCTGGCCAGCCGGATCGAACAGGAATACGGGCTGCCCGTGAGGTTCGAGGCGTCGCAATTCACCTCGGCGCGCTGGATCGCTGGCGACAAGCAGGCGATGGAGGCCTTCACCAACGCCAACAAGCAGCACATCGCCTACGATCACGACGGCGACGCGGTCTACCTGACGCGGATGCAGTGGGACATCGACCGCGTGGCCCGCGACCACCCCGACATCACCCTGACGGCGGTCAAGGAAATGATGGTGTAAGCGGCACCGTTGGAAAACCGCTCTGGCAGAATCGTATGGGTTCATGCTAAGTATTGCGGCATGAACACGCCGACACCCAATATAAGCGCCGCACAGCCGCTCATCCGCCAGCTTGACGAGGCGGCGGTCAACCGTATCGCCGCCGGCGAGGTGGTCGAGCGCCCGGCCTCGGCGGTCAAGGAATTGATGGAGAACGCGCTTGACGCCGACGCGCGCCGGGTCGAGGTGGCCTATGCGGATGGCGGCAAGACCCTGATCCGCGTGACCGACGATGGCTGCGGCATGGCGCCCGATCAATTGCCGCTGGCGCTCGCGCGGCACGCCACCTCGAAGATCGACGGCAGCGATTTGCTCAACATCCATTCCTTCGGCTTCCGCGGCGAGGCGCTACCATCTTTGGGGGCCGTGGGGCGGCTGCGCATCATCTCGCGTGCCGACGGCCATGACGCGGCCGAGATCGCCGTCACGGGCGGACAGATCGGCGCGGTGAAGCCCGCCGCGCTCAATGCCGGCACGGTGGTGGAACTGCGTGACCTCTTCCACGCCACGCCCGCGCGGCTGAAATTCATGCGCACCGACCGGGTCGAGACCCAGGCGATCGCCGACACCGTGAAACGCCTCGCCATGGCAGAACCCCGTGTCGGGTTCACCCTGCGCGACGTCTCGGATGGCGGCGAGGGCCGCGTGGCGTTCCGCGCAGAGGCCGAGACCGGCGATCTCTTCGACGCGCTGCACGGGCGGCTGCGGCGCATCCTCGGCGCGGACTTCGCCGATAACGCGCTGCGCATCGACGCCACCCGCGACGGGCTGCGGATGACCGGCTTTGCAGCGCTGCCGACCTATTCGCGCGGCTCGGCGGTGGCGCAATACCTTTTCGTGAAGGGCCGCCCGGTACGCGACCGGATGCTCTACGGCGCGCTGCGCGCCGCCTATCAGGACGTGCTGGCCCGCGACCGCCACCCGGCCGCGGCGCTTTTCGTCGACTGTGACCCCGTGCTGGTGGACGTCAACGTGCACCCCGCCAAGGCAGAGGTGCGGTTTCGCGATCCGGGCATCGCGCGCGGCCTCATCGTGTCGGGCCTGCGCCACGCATTGGCCGAGGCCGGGCACCGCGCCTCCTCGACCGTGGCCACGGCCGCCCTCGGCGCGTTCCGGACGGAACCCTCGGGCGGGCGCGTCTACCAGATGGACCGCCCCTCGGCGCAGGCCCGCAGCGCCGCCTACCAGGCGCAGGCGCCGGGGTTTTCGGACATGCCCCAGGCATGGAGCGCGCGGGTCGAGGACACCGCGCCAACGCCCGAGGATGCCGACGCCGCCGCCCTGCCGCTCGGCGCCGCGCGCGCGCAGATCCACGAGAACTACATCGTTGCCCAGACGGAAACCGGCCTGGTGATCGTCGATCAGCACGCCGCCCATGAACGGCTGGTCTACGAACGCCTGAAACGCCAGATGGCCGAGACCGGGATCGCCGCGCAGGCGCTGCTGATCCCCGAGATCGTCGAACTGTCCGAGACCGACTGCGCCCTGCTGCACGCCCACGCCGCCGACCTCGCCACGCTTGGGCTGAGCATCGAGCCCTTTGGCCCCGCCACCATCGCCGTGCGCGAGACCCCCGCGATCCTCGGCACGGTCAACGCCGCCGCCCTGCTGTGCGACATCCTCGACGAATTGCACGACGCGGGCGACAGCTTCACGGTCGAGGCCCGGATCGACGCGATCCTCAGCCGCGTGGCCTGTCATGGCTCGGTCCGCTCGGGCCGCCGGATGTCCGCCGACGAGATGAACGCCCTTCTGCGCGAGATGGAGCGCACGCCGCAATCGGGCCAGTGCAATCACGGCCGGCCGACCTATGTGGAACTGCCGCTTGCCGACATAGACCGCCTGTTCGGCCGCACATGATCCGGATCGGCGATCAGACTTATGCGCTCGACGAGCCCGCCACGCTGGCTGCCCTGATCGGCGGCGGCGTGCTGCTGCTGATTCTCGTGCTTCTGGTGGTCGCGGTGCGCGCCGCCACGCGGTCCGCTCGGATGACCGAGCCGCTGACCCGGCAGGTCGGCCAGCTTGGCCAGCGGGTGCAGGGTCTTTCGGACGGGCAGCAGCAGCTCGCCGGCGGGCTGACCCATGTCTCCGAGGCGCAATCGGCAGCGCAATCGCACATGCTGCAACTTATGGAAAAGCGCCTCAGCCAGGTGACCGAGCGGATGAACGAGAACCTGCAAGGTTCCGCGCGGCGTACAGCCCAAAGCCTTGGCGATCTGCAACAGCGGCTGCAGGCGATCGACAAGGCGCAGGACAACATCACCAAGCTGTCGGGCGATGTGCTGTCGCTGCAGGATATCCTCAGCAACAAGCAGACGCGTGGCGCGTTCGGCGAAATCCAGCTGCACGACATCGTGACCAAGGCGCTGCCCTCGGACAGCTATGCGCTGCAGGCAACGTTATCCAATGGCAAGCGTGCCGATTGCCTGATCCACCTGCCCAACCCGCCGGGCCCGATCTGCGTCGACAGCAAGTTCCCGCTGGAAGCCTACGAGGCGCTGCGCCGCGCCACCACCGACGCGGAACTGACCGAGGCCGCGCGGTTCCTGCGGACCTCTGTGCGCAAGCATATCAAGGATATCTCCGAGAAATACATCCTCGACGGCGAGACCGCCGATGGCGCGCTGATGTTTCTTCCGTCCGAGGCGGTCTATGCCGAATTGCACGCCAACTTCCCCGAGGTGGTGCGCGACGGGTTCGCGGCAAAGGTCTGGATCGTGTCGCCGACCACCTGCATGGCCACGCTCAACACCATGCGCGCGATCCTGAAGGATGCCCGCATGCGCGAACAGGCCGGCGCGATCCGCCGCGAACTGGGGCTGCTGTTTTCGGATGTGGACCGGCTGGGCACCCGCGTGGAAAATCTCGACCGGCATTTCAACCAGGCGTCCAAGGACATCTCCGACATCAAGATTTCCGCCGACAAGGCCGGACGCCGCGCCCGTCGTCTCGACAATTTCGATTTCGAGGAGCTGGCGCCGGAAACCGAACCTGCCCTCGCCTTGCAGGACGGCACTCACGGCACGGACTGATCGCCGATCTCTTGCCCCGCCCACACGCCGCGCCGGATCAGATCACGCCCTCGTCAGGCGCCTCCGCGGGCGCGGGGCCCCGCGCATTGCGCCGCACGGGTTGCACCGCGCCGCGCGCGCTCTCGTGCAGGCGCTCTGACGGATCCCGCCCCACGACACGGCGGCGGCGACGCAGCAACAGCTTGCCCCACCCCGCCCATGTGCCGATCGACGGCGCAGTGACGTCCTGCACGAACCCTGCGCGCCAGCCCTCGGGCAGCGGCAGCGCACAGGATTCGGCGCGCTCCAGCATCCAGACCAACGAGATGTTCGCCAGGGGCCGCGCCGCGTGCCGCCCGCAAAGCTGCCCCCCGACATCCGAATGACAGCCGCGGAACCAGACCTGTTCGACATGCCGGTCGAACTCCGGCGGGGATTCCCAAAGGATCGGGGTGTAGACGGTGCGCGTCTCGTCGAGGGCGAGCGCGTGAAAGCCGTGCCGCGTGGTGCGCCCCAGGTGAGGGTTGTGGAACGCGTGCGGATCGTGCCGGAACCGCCACAGCAGCGGGATGCGCAGCCCGAGCGCCTTGACCGTGTCCCAGATCCCGACCATTTCCACGTGGCACACGGCGTGGCAGTGCGCGCGCGAAAACGCCGCCGCGGCCCGGCTTTGCGGGTCCCCGCGGTAGTGGCGGAACGCCTGGCGGACGTTCCGCTCGGTCGCCATGTCGGCGCGCAACAGGCCGATCCGGTCGATCACCCCGGCAAGCGAGCGCACCGCGTAGGCCCCGCGCGAATAACCCATCAGGAAGATCCGGTCGCCGGGGCGGTAGCGGCTGGCAAGATAGCCATAGGCGCGCCGGATCTGCCGGTTGATCCCGCGCCCCGTGACGATGTCACCGGTGGCGCGCCAGTCCCGCCACTGGATCCCGGCCTCGTAATACAGCGACAGGTCCGGTCCGGCCCGCCTGCGCAAAAGCTTGTAGGTCAGCCCGGCATTGGTCTCGAACCCGTCGGCAAGGCTCGACATCGTGCCGTCGAGGATGAGCACATGCGCGACCGCCCCACGCCTGTGGGCAAAGACCGTTTGTGCCGCCCGCGATCCTGGAAAGATCCGGCCATGGACGGTCTTGATCCAGTCACGCCATGCCATGATTCACCGCCGCCTCCTGCAACTCTGTCCACGCTGTCAACGTAGGCAGAGTGTGCAGGCAAAGCATTGACGCCAGATAAAACTTCGCGTGATTTCGCGGTCAAAGCCGGGCGACCGTCACCACGTCGCGCAGGCCGTAGCCGTTGAACGCGGTGCTGACGCTGCGCGTATAGGCCCCCATGCCCGCGATCAGGATGTGATCGCCATCGGCCAGGTCGCCGGGCAGCGGCAGCGGGTCGGGCAGCCGGTCGATGCTGTCGCAGGTCGGCCCGTAGACGATGCGCGCGCGCGGCGCCCCGCTACGCTGCGTGCCGTCGGGGGCGATCACCGCGATCCGGTCGGGCGCGCCGATGTCGCGGATCTCGGTCAGGCCGCCATAGACCCCGTCATTGAGGAAGATCGCCCCGGTATCGCGCACCGCCTTGACGCGCAGCCCCAGGGTGAACGCCTCGGCGACCATCGCGCGCCCCGGCTCGCAGACAAGCTGCGGCGCGGCGGGCCCGAACTGCGTGGCCACCTCCGCGCGGATGCGCTCGAAGATCGCCGGCAGATCCGGCGCGGCCCCGGTGCGATGCGCGGCAAAGCCACCGCCGACGTTCAGCCGGTTCAGGCGCACGCCCGCCGCGCGTGCGATCTCGGCGGCGGCGGCGATGTAGCTTGCCCAGGCCTGCGGGTCGGCGCATTGCGTGCCGGGATGGAAGGCGATCGACGGGGTGAACCCGCAGGCCGCCACCGCGCGCAGCAGCTTCGCCGCGCTTCCGGGATCGGTGCCGAACTTGTCGCCGAAGTGATAGGCGGCCCCCGGAACCGGCAGCGCGAGGCGCACGCTGACCTCCGACGTTTGTGAAACTTTGCCGCTCAATTTGTACAACTCGGACAGGCAATCGACCGAGAAGGACCGCACGTCGAGGGCCGCCGCCGTCGCCACCTCGGCGGGCGACCGCACCGGGTTGTTGTAATGCAGCACCGCCTTCGGCGCCACGGCGCGCACCGCGCGCATTTCCTCGGGGCTGGCCACGTCGAACGCGCCGATCCCGGCCCGGACGAGGTTCGCAAGCACTTCCTCGCCCGGGTTGGCCTTGACCGCATAGGTCACAAGCCCCGGAAATCCTTCGATGAATTCACGCGCGGTCGCCTGCAGCCGCGCCGGGCTGAAATACAGAACCGGCGCGTCCGGGGCGTGACGCAGAAGATGGGCGCGGGGATCGGTCATCTCCGGGCGGTTGCGCATGTCTGATGGATCCTTCGCTCTGGAACGGCTTTCTTTTGTCCATTGATACATCAGAATTGCATCGATTCATCGCGTCATTCTGTCTATATTGGCAGTTGAACCGTGCCAAATGACGGGGTGGTCATGCAGATCGACGAAACGGATCGCGAACTGATCGCGCTTTTGCAGGACAACGCTCGGCTGCCGGTGGCCACCCTCGCGCGGCGTCTCGGGCTGGCGCGGACGACCGTGCAGGCGCGGCTCGACCGGCTGGAAAGCTCGGGCGTGATCCTCGGCTACGCCCCGAAACTGGGCCAGGTCGCCCGCCCCGCCCTGCGCGCCACCGCCCTTCTCAGCATCGAGCCGCGCGCCGGCCCCGCCGTGCTGGCCCGGCTGAAATCGCTGCCCGCGGTGCAGCGTGTGCACACCACGTCGGGACGGTTCGACCTGATCGTCACGATTGAGGCCGACACCACCGAGGCGCTGGACGAAACCCTCGACCGGATCGGCGAGGCGCGGGGCGTGAAGGGCTCGGAAAGCCTTATCCACCTGGCCACGAAGCTCGACCGTGGGGCGTGATCCAGTCCGTTGATTCCGAGAGGTTTTACCAAGAGGAAAAAGCCGCGCGATCCGGCATCCGGCTTTTTCGCGGGGCTTCGGCTTTTCCTTCGGGTGTACATTCGTTAAAGCAGCCCCAAATTCCCGTGATCTTGCAGGACCGTGACGCCATGACGATGGACAAGACATTCAACGCCGCCGAGGCCGAAGAGCGGCTCTACCGCGCCTGGGAAGAGGCCGGCGCGTTCGAGGCCGGGGCCAATGCAAGGGATGGCGCCGAAAGCTTCAGCATCATGATCCCGCCGCCCAACGTGACGGGATCGCTGCATATGGGGCATGCCTTCAACAACACGCTGCAGGATATCCTCGTCCGCTGGCACCGGATGCGCGGGCATGACACGCTCTGGCAGCCCGGGCAGGACCATGCGGGCATCGCCACGCAGATGGTCGTGGAACGCCAGCTCGCCGAAAAGGGCAAGCGCCGCACGGATTTCTCGCGCGAGGAGTTCCTGAAGAAAGTCTGGGCGTGGAAGACCCAGTCCGGCGGCACCATCATCAACCAGCTCAAGCGGTTGGGTGCCTCGTGTGACTGGTCGCGCAACGCCTTCACCATGTCCGGCGCGCCCGGCGCCCCCGCGGGCGAGGACGGCAATTTCCACGATGCGGTGATCAAGGTCTTCGTCGAGATGTACCACAAGGGACAGATCTATCGCGGCAAGCGGCTGGTGAACTGGGACCCGCATTTCGAGACCGCGATCTCTGATCTCGAGGTCGAGAATGTCGAGGTGCCGGGCCACATGTGGCACTTCAAGTATCCGTTGGCGGGCGGCGAGACCTACACTTACGTCGAGCGCGACGAGGACGGCGCCGTCGTGCTGGAGGAAGAGCGCGACTATATCTCGATCGCCACCACCCGCCCCGAGACCATGCTCGGCGATGGTGCTGTCGCCGTCTCGCACGAGGACGCGCGCTACGCGCCGCTTGTCGGCAAGCTGTGCGAGATCCCGGTGGGCCCCAAGGCGCATCGCCGCCTGATCCCGATCATAACCGACGACTACCCCGATCCCGATTTCGGCTCGGGCGCGGTGAAGATCACCGGCGCGCATGATTTCAACGACTACGAAGTCGCCAAGCGCGGCAACATCCCCATGTACCGGCTGATGGACACGCGCGCGCAGATGCGCTCCGACGGGGCGCCCTATGCCGAGGCCGCAGCCCGCGCGCAAGAGATCGCCGAAGGCGCGGACTTCACCATCGAGGAGGTCGACAGCCTCAACCTTATCCCCGATCACCTGCGCGGTCTGGACCGGTTCGCGGCGCGCGAGCAGGTCGTCGCCGAGATCACGGCGGAAGGGCTGGCAATGATGACGCGCCCCGACGATCCGCGCCTCGGCAGCGCCGCGCAGAAGTCAGCCGCGCCCGAAGAGGGCGGCGAGGTCATTGTCGAGGATCTCGTGCCGCTGATCGAGGCGAAACCCCTGATGCAGCCCTTCGGCGACCGTTCGAAGGTGGTAATCGAGCCGATGCTGACCGACCAGTGGTTCGTCGACACGTCGCAGATCGTCCAGCCCGCGCTGGACGCCGTGCGCACGGGCGAGGTGACGATTCTGCCCGAGGCCGACCGCAAGGTCTATTTCCATTGGCTGGAGAATATCGAGCCGTGGTGCATCTCGCGGCAGCTTTGGTGGGGGCATCAGATCCCGGTTTGGTACGACGAGGACGGCACACAGTATTGCGCGACTTCGGAAGCCGAGGCACGGGCGCTGGCCGGTGACAAGACACTCACCCGCGACCCGGACGTGCTCGACACCTGGTTCTCGTCCGGCCTGTGGCCCATCGGCACGCTCGGCTGGCCCGAGGACACCGAGGACCTGCGGCGCTATTTCCCGACATCGGTCCTGATCACCGGCTTCGACATCATCTTCTTCTGGGTTGCCCGGATGATGATGATGCAATACGCCATCGTAGGGCAAAAGCCGTTCAGCCATGTCTATGTCCATGCCCTCGTCCGCGACGAGAAGGGCAAGAAGATGTCGAAATCCTTGGGCAACGTGCTCGATCCTCTGGACCTGATCGACGAGTATGGCGCGGACGCGGTGCGCTTCACGCTGACGGCGATGGCCGCCATGGGGCGTGACCTGAAGCTGTCGAAGGACCGCATCGCGGGCTATCGCAATTTTACCACGAAACTGTGGAACGCCGCGCGCTTTGCCGAAATGAACGAGGCCGTGGGCAGCACCCGGGCGATCCCTACGCCCGACGCCACGGTCAACAAGTGGATCATCGGCGAAACCGCCAAGACACGGGTGGACGTCGACGCCGCACTCGAGAACTTCCGCTTCAACGATGCGGCGAACACGCTTTACAGTTTCGTGTGGGGCACGGTATGCGACTGGTATGTCGAGTTTTCCAAGCCGCTGCTGATGGATGGCGACGATGCCACCAAGGCCGAGACGCAGGCCACGATGGCCTGGGTCATCGACCAGTGCCTGATCCTGCTGCACCCGATCATGCCGTTCGTCACCGAGGAGTTGTGGGGCACCTTGGCAGACCGGCAAAAGATGATCGTGCACGCCGACTGGCCCGACTACGGCACGCAGATGATCGACGCGGACGCCGACCGCGAGATGAACTGGGTGATCGCGCTGATCGACCAGATCCGGTCGGCGCGCGCGCAGATGCATGTCCCCGCGGGCCTTCACGTGCCGCTTCTGGTGACCGATCTCGGCCCGGCGGGCCGCACCACGTTTGCGAACAACGAGGCGATGATCAGGCGGCTCGCGCGGATCGAGGGATTGACGCAGGTCGACGGCTTTCCCAAGGGCTGCGTGACGGTCACCGTAGAGGGCGGCAGCTTCGGCCTTCCGCTGGCGGGCATCATCGACGTGGACGAGGAAAAGGCGCGGCTGGAAAAGACGCTTGGCAAGCTGGAAAAGGAGCTTGGCGGCCTGCGCGGGCGGCTCAACAACCCGAAATTCGTGGAAAGCGCGCCAGAGGATGTCGTGGAAGATACCCGCGAGAACCTCGCGTTGCGCGAAGAGGAAGAAAAAAAGCTGCGCGCGGCGCTTCAGCGGCTGGCCGAGCTCGGCTGACAGGACACCTCCGGCGGGAGTATTTGGAGAAAGATGAATTCCTGACGCAGTTTCATCTTTCCAAAAATACTCAAATCCCGCCAGGCTGTCGGCATCAGAACGGCACATCCTCGGCGCCCGTTATGAACCGAGCGACCACCTTCTTGACGCCGGCCTTGTCGAACTCGACTTCGAGCTTGTCGCCCTCGATCCCGAGGATGGCGCCATAGCCGAACTTCTGGTGAAACACGCGCTCGCCCACAGTATGGGCGCTGACGGCCTGCGCGTCGATGACCGGTGATTTTGACTCGCGCGGCTGGCTGAGCGGGCGTTCGCCGCTGCGCGATTGCAACCGCCGCCAGCCCGGGGAATTGTAGACATTGGCCTCGGCCGCGCGCGTCTCGATCCCCGAGGCCGTCGCGCCGAAACCGCCGCCGTAAAGCCCGGGCGGCGTGAGCACCTCGACATGTGCCTCGGGCAATTCGTCGATGAAGCGCGACGGCATTTGTGATTGCCATTGGCCATAGACGCGACGATTGCCGGCAAACGAGATCGTGCAGACCTCTTCGGCGCGGGTTATGCCGACATAGGCGAGCCGCCGCTCTTCCTCCAATCCCCTTGTGCCGCTTTCGTCCATCGAGCGTTGCGAGGGGAACAGCCCGTCCTCCCAGCCCGGCAGGAAGATGGCCGGGAATTCCAGCCCCTTGGCGGCGTGCAAGGTCATCAGCGTGACCTTCTCTTCCGCCTCGTCGCTTTCGTTATCCATGATCAGGCTGACATGTTCGAGAAAGCCCTGCAGGTTCTCGAAGCCTTCCAGCGCCTTCACGAGTTCCTTGAGGTTTTCCAGACGCCCCGGCGCCTCGGGGGTCTTGTCGTTCTGCCACATCTCCGTGTAGCCGCTCTCGTCGAGGATCATCTCGGCCAGTTCGATATGGCTGACATCGTCGTCGCCGACCATGCGGCCCCAACGGGCGAGGCCGTCTAGCAGCTTCGCGAGTTCGGCCGCGCCCTTGCCGGTCAGGCCCTTCTGATCCAGCAGCATCCGCGCGCCGTCGATCAGCGATAGGCCGTTCTGGCGCGCCGTCACCTGGATCTTCTGTTGTGCCTTGTCGCCGAGGCCGCGTTTGGGGGTGTTGACGATCCGCTCGAACGCCAGATCGTCGGCGGGCGAGGTGACGAGGCGGAAATAGGCCATGGCATCGCGGATCTCGAGACGCTCGTAAAAGCGCGGACCGCCGATCACGCGGTAGGGCATGCCGATGGTTAGGAAGCGGTCCTCAAAGGCGCGCATCTGGTGAGAGGCCCGCACGAGGATCGCCATCTCGTCAAGCGACATTGCGCGCACCCCCCGGGTGCCCCGCTGCATCGACTCGATCTCCTCGCCGATCCAGCGCGCCTCTTCCTCCCCGTCCCAGTGACCGATGAGGCGCACCTTCTCGCCGATCTCGGCTTGGGTCCACAATTCCTTGCCCAAACGGCTGCTATTGGCGGAGATCACGCCCCCCGCGGCGGCGAGGATATGCGGGGTGGAACGATAGTTTTGTTCCAGCCGGATGACGGCGGCGCCGGGAAAGTCGCTCTCGAAGCGCAGGATGTTGCCCACCTCGGCCCCCCGCCAGCCGTAGATCGACTGGTCGTCGTCGCCCACGCAACAGATGTTGCGGTGCCCGCCCGCCAAGAGCCGCAGCCAGAGATATTGCGCGACATTGGTATCCTGATACTCATCGACGAGAATATATTTGAACCAGCGTTGATATTGCGCCAGCACATCCGGCTGGTTCTGAAAGATCGTGACGACATGCAGCAGCAGATCGCCGAAATCGACCGCGTTCAGCTCGCGCAGCCGGCTCTGGTACTGGCGGTAGAGCGCCGGGCCCTTGCCGTCATACATGCTTGCCTCGGACGCCGGCAGGTTTTCCGGCGTCAGCGCGCGGTTCTTCCAGCCGTCGATGATGCCCGCCAGCATCCGCGCCGGCCAGCGTTTGTCGTCGATATTCTCGGCCTGCACGAGTTGCTTGAGCAGGCGTAGCTGATCGTCCTTGTCGAGGATCGTGAAATTCGACGTGAGACCCGCCAGTTCCGCATGCCTGCGTAGCAGCTTGACGCAGATCGCGTGGAAGGTACCCAGCCAGGGCATGCCCTCGACCGTCTGACCCATAAGTTGCGAGACGCGGGTCTTCATCTCGCGCGCGGCCTTGTTGGTGAAGGTCACCGCGAGGATCTCGTTCGGTCGGCCGCGCCCGGTATTGAGCAGGTGCACGATCCGCGTGGTCAGCGCCTTGGTCTTGCCGGTGCCCGCCCCCGCCAGCATCAGCACCGGCCCGTCGAGCGTTTCGGCGGCGCGGCGCTGTTCGGGGTTGAGATCGTCGAGATAGGGCGCCTGTCGCGCGGCCATGGCGCGGGCGGCGAGGCCCGGCCCCTCGAAGGCGTCGGTTTCGTCGAATATGCTCATGATTGGGATAATAGCGCGGCGGGTCTCGGAAATAAAGCCGTGTTCAGGGATTGTTCCTCGTGTTTCTTGCCGCTTCCCTCGCGTGCTGCGGTTCATGACAGGGTGCGCAGATGGTCCAGCAACGCGCTGCCCGTCAGGCCGAATTGCGCCTCTGCCGCCGCGACCGCCGCCCGGGTGCGCGGACCGTCCAGACCGTCGATCGGCCCCGGATCGAAACCGGCGCGCAAAAGCAGCGATTGCCATTCGGCCACCGAGGCCTCGCCGGTCAGGGCCTGCCATGCCAGCCCGGTCATGAACTCGCGATCCTGCAACCCGTGCGTGCCGCCGTTGATCCCCTTGGTCACCATCAACGTGTCCGGCACATCCGCCCATTGCAACAGGACCCGGTTGTTGCGGCGCGTGCGTGCCATGTATTGCGCGGCGATCAGCCAGCACATCTCGGGCTCTGCCGCGCGCGTCGGATCCGAGACGAGGTCGACCCCCAGAAGATCGCCGTAGATACGGTAATTGGTCCGTCCCGTCAGCTGGATGTAGCCGCGCCCGCGAAAGCGCCAGCCGTCGCCGGAGGCGGCATTGCCATTGCCCATCCGGTCCGAGTAGACGCGGTTCGCAATGCGTTCCGGATCGCGATGAAAACCTTGCGCCTCGGCGCGGGAGGCGAAATGCCGACCACCAAAGACGCGCCACAAGGCGTCGCCGGAATAATTGAGATTCTCGAACCTGGTCTGAAACCGCATGGCTTCATGCGCGCATTGCCCGATCAGCGCCGCGCGCCGCCGGTCATTCTCGATCCCCATGGTTTCCAGCCGGGAGGCGTTCCCCTGCCAAGCCGCGATCGCGGTCCGCGCCGTGGTGGCGGAAGCAGCACAGGCCGCGATGGCATTTTCGAATGACATGTTGATCTCCGAGGATCGCTGCCGTCTAGGTTAAGGTCAAGTTACGAAGCCAGTCAAAAGAAATCCGTCGCCGCGATCCCGCAAGCCGCCCGCGCTGCCCGTCCCGGACAGACCTCACCCCGAAAGAGGACGCCGAACCGCAATGGATCTGCACGCCCGGTATCCCGCCCTCTCGGATCTGCGCGACAGTGCCCGGGCCCGCATCCCGCGGTTCGTGTGGGAATATCTCGACAGCGGCACCGGGGCCGAGGCCACCAAGGCACGCAATCGCACGATGCTGGACCGGGTGCGGCTGTCGCCGTCGATCCTGCATGGCGAGTTCACGCCGGACATCACGGCGACACTGTTCGGACAGACCCACGCCCTGCCGGTGGGGATCGCGCCGGTGGGCATGTCGGGGTTGATCTGGCCGGATGCCGAACGGCACTTGGCGCGCGCGGCCACCGCGGCGTGGATCCCTTACGCGCTGTCGACCGTGGCCAGCCGCACGCCCGAGGAGGTGGCGCCACATCTGGACGGGCAGGGCTGGTTCCAGATGTACCCCCCGCGCGATCCCGAAATTCGCACCGACATGCTCCGCCGGGCCCGCGAGGCGGGGTTCGGGGTGCTGGTGCTGACCGTCGACGTGCCGGTGGGCAGCCGCCGCGAGCGTCAGGTGCGCTCGGGGCTGACGCAACCACCGCGCCTGACCCCGCGGCTGATGGGGCAGGTGGCGCGATGCCCGGCCTGGGCCACGGGCATGGCCCGGCTTGGGATGCCGCGGATGCGGATGATCGAGGACTATACCGGCAAGACCAGTGGTCTGCCGTCGAACAAGCATGCGGGCTACCTGTTGCGCACCTCGCCGGATCGGGACTACCTGCGCTGGCTGCGCGACGCGTGGGACGGGCACCTGGTGGTCAAGGGCGTGCTGCGCGGCGACGACGCGGCTATGCTCGAGGCTGAGGGCGTCGATGCGATCTGGGTGTCGAACCATGCCGGGCGGCAGTTCGACGCGGCGCCCGCCACCATCGAGGCGCTGCCCGAGGTGCGCGACGCCACAAGCCTGCCGGTGATCATGGATGGCGGGGTCGAAGGCGGGCTCGACATCCTGCGCGCCATCGGCCTTGGTGCGGATTTCGTGATGATGGGGCGCGGCTGGCATTTCGCGCTTGGCGCGCTCGGGGCGCGGGGTCCCGCGCATCTGGCCGATATCCTCGCCGAGGATCTGCGCGCCAACATGGGGCAGCTTGGCACCCACCGGCTGACCGATGTGCGCATCCGCCTTGTGCCGGGCAGCCCGATCCCGACCGGGTAGGGCGCCCCACCCGTCATGGCAGCAAATTCCCCCGGCGGGCGAATACCGGGAATGCCGGATTGCGCAAAGGGCGTGCAAATCCTAGAAAGGAGGTTGTGCGGCAGTGCAGCAATCGCCGTCGCAGCGACCAAAACCGACCACCCGGGGGACAGGCATGGCCGAGTTCAAGAAGATCCTGATCGCCAATCGCGGCGAGATCGCCATCCGCGTGATGCGCGCCGCCAACGAGCTGGGCAAGCGCACCGTCGCCGTCTTCGCCGAAGAGGACAAGCTGAGCCTGCACCGGTTCAAGGCCGACGAGGCCTACCGCATCGGCGAGGGGATGGGGCCGGTCGCGGCCTATCTGTCGATCGACGAGATCATCCGCGTGGCCCGGGAAAGCGGCGCGGACGCGATCCATCCGGGCTACGGCCTGCTGAGCGAGAATCCCGATTTCGTCGATGCCTGCGACGCGGCGGGGATCACCTTCATCGGCCCGCGCGCCGACACGATGCGCGCGCTTGGCGACAAGGCCAGTGCGCGGCGCGTGGCGGTCGCCGCAGGGGTGCCGGTCATCCCCGCGACCGAGGTTCTGGGCGAGGACATGGACGCCATTCGCCGCGAGGCCGGCGAGATCGGTTACCCGTTGATGCTCAAGGCGTCGTGGGGCGGCGGCGGACGCGGCATGCGCCCGATCAACACCGAGGAAGAACTCGAGGAAAAGGTGCTGGAGGGTCGCCGCGAGGCCGAGAGCGCCTTCGGCAACGGCGAGGGCTATCTCGAAAAGATGATCCTGCGCGCCCGCCATGTCGAGGTTCAGATCCTCGGCGACAAGCACGGCAACATGTATCACCTCTTCGAGCGCGACTGCTCGGTGCAGCGCCGCAACCAGAAGGTCGTGGAACGCGCGCCCGCGCCGTATCTGTCGGATGCGCAGCGCGAGGATCTGTGCAACCTCGGCTATCGCATCTGCAAGCACGTGAATTACGAATGCGCCGGTACCGTCGAGTTCCTGATGGACATGGACACCGGCGATTTCTTCTTCATCGAGGTCAATCCGCGCGTGCAGGTCGAACATACCGTGACCGAAGAGGTCACCGGCATCGACATCGTGCAGGCGCAGATCAGGATCGCCGAGGGCAGCACGCTGGTCGACGCGACCGGCAAGGCGACCCAGTTCGACATCACGCTCAACGGGCATGCGCTGCAGACGCGGATCACCACCGAGGATCCTCTCAACAACTTCATCCCCGATTACGGCCGCATCACCGCCTACCGCTCGGCGACCGGCATGGGCATCCGCCTCGATGGCGGGACGGCCTATGCGGGGGGCATCATCACCCGCTACTATGACAGCCTGCTGACCAAGGTCACCGCGTGGGCCCCCACCCCAGAGGCCGCGATCGCCCGGATGGACCGGGCCCTGCGAGAGTTCCGGATCCGCGGCGTCAGCACCAACATCGCCTTCGTCGAGAACCTGCTGAAGCACCCGACATTCCTCAACAACGAATACACCACCAAGTTCATCGACACCACGCCCGAGCTTTTCAAGTTCACAAAGCGGCGCGACCGCGGCACCAAGGTGCTGACCTATCTCGCCGACATCACCGTGAACGGCCACCCCGAGACCACCGGGCGCGTCAAGCCCGCGGACCTGAAGCTGCCGCGCCCACCGGCGCTGCGGGCAGACCCGGCCCCCGGCACCAGGACCCTGCTGGACGAGAAGGGGCCCAAGGCCGTGGCCGACTGGATGCTGGCGCAGGACAAGCTGCTGCTGACCGACACCACGATGCGCGACGCGCATCAGTCGCTGCTCGCCACGCGGATGCGGTCGATCGACATGGTGCGCGCGGCGCCGGCCTATGCCGCCAACCTGCCCGATCTCTTCAGCGTGGAATGCTGGGGCGGCGCGACCTTCGACGTCGCCTACCGGTTCCTGCAGGAATGCCCGTGGCAGCGCCTGCGCGATCTGCGGTCGCGCATGCCGAACGTGCTGACGCAGATGCTGCTGCGCGCGTCGAACGGCGTGGGTTACACCAACTATCCCGACAACGTCGTGCGGGAATTCGTGCGCCAGGCCGCCGAGACCGGCGTCGACGTGTTTCGCGTCTTCGACAGCCTCAACTGGGTCGAGAACATGCGCGTCGCGATGGATGCCGTGCTCGAGACCGGCAAGGTCTGCGAGGGGTCGATCTGCTATACCGGCGATATCCTCGACCCCGACCGCGCCAAGTACGACCTGAAATACTATGTCGGCATGGCGCGCCAATTGCAGGATGCCGGCGCGCATGTGCTGGGCCTCAAGGACATGGCGGGCCTGTTGAAGCCGGCCTCGGCCAGCGTGCTGGTCAAGGCGCTCAAGGACGAGATCGACATCCCCGTGCATTTCCATACGCATGACACCTCCGGCATCGCGGGGGCGTCGATCCTTGCGGCGACCGAGGCCGGCGTCGACGCGGTGGATGCGGCGATGGACGCGTTCTCGGGCGGCACCTCGCAGCCCTGCCTCGGCTCGATCGTCACGGCGCTGCAGAACACCCCCCGCGACACCCGCCTGCCGATCGAGCGGATCCGCGAATTGTCCAACTACTGGGAACAGGTGCGCGCGCAATACGTGGCCTTCGAGGCCGGGCTGCAGACCCCGGCATCCGAGGTCTACCTGCACGAGATGCCCGGCGGCCAGTTCACCAACCTCAAGGCGCAGGCGCGCAGTCTGGGCCTCGAGGAAAAGTGGCCCGAGATCGCCCGCACCTATGCCGACGTGAACCAGATGTTCGGCGACATCGTGAAGGTCACGCCAAGCTCGAAGGTGGTGGGCGACATGGCGCTGATGATGGTCAGCCAGGGCCTGACCCGCGCCGAGGTGGAAGACCCCGAGACCGACATGTCGTTCCCCGATTCGGTGATCGACATGATGCGTGGCAATCTCGGCCAGCCGCCGGGCGGCTTTCCCGAGGGCATCGTGCGCAAGGTCCTCAAGGACGAGACCCCCAATACCGAGCGCCCGGGCAAGCATCTGGAGCCCGTCGATATCGAGGCGACCCGCAAGGCGCTCGTCGAGCAGGTCGAGGGCGCGTCGATCGACCGCGAGGATCTCAACAGCTACCTGATGTATCCCAAGGTCTTTCTCGACTACATGGGGCGCCACCGCAATTACGGCCCGGTACGCACCCTGCCGACGCGGTGTTTCTTCTACGGGATGGAGCCCGGCGAGGAGATCAGCGTCGAGATCGACCCCGGCAAGATCCTCGAGATCCGGCTGCAGGCTGTGGGCGAGACCAACGACGAGGGCGACGTCAAGGTCTTCTTCGAACTGAACGGCCAGCCGCGCGTGATCCGCGTGCCCAACCGCCTGGTGAAATCCAAGACCGCCGCGCGCCCCAAGGCCGAGTCCGGCAATCCCGACCATATCGGCGCGCCGATGCCGGGCGTGGTGGCGAGCGTCGCCGTGCAGGCCGGTCAGAAGGTCCGAAAGGACGACTTGCTGCTGACCATCGAGTCGATGAAGATGGAGACCGGGATTTACACCGAACGCGACGCGGTGGTGAAGGCCGTGCATGTCCAGCCCGGCGGCCAGATCGACGCAAAGGACCTGCTGATCGAGCTGGAATAGGCGCGACGCACCCGATCGACGCCGGAGAGTCGCTCGCGCTTCCCAAGCGTGACGAAACGCGCAATACTTCCCCACGAGCCAGCGCCGGGGGGAGGGCGTCATGCGCAAAGTCCTTGTCTTCACCGACATTCACCTCGTGCCCGAGGGCGAGACGATCATCGGCCTCGACCCGTACGCGCGATTCGCCCGGGGGCTGGCACACGCGCTTGACAGCCACCCGGATGCCGCGCGCATCGTGCTGTGCGGCGATCTCACGCATAACGCTGCGCCCGCGGAATTTGCCCGCCTTCGCCACGCACTCGACACCTGCCCCCTGCCGGTCAGCCTGATGCTGGGCAATCACGACCGGCGTGCGCCCTTCCTCGCGGCGTTCTCCGAGGCGCCGCGCATGGAGAGCGGGCATGTCCAGCACCACGCCGATATCGGCGACTACCGCCTCGTCTGCCTCGATACGCTGGACGAGGACGCGCCGGATCTTCATTCCGGGTATCTCTGCGCCGCGCGGCTCGACTGGCTGGATCGCGCGATACGCGGCGCGGGGGCGAAGCGGGTGGTGGTTTTCACCCATCACCCGCCGATCATGACGGGTTTCGGTGGGATGGACCGGATCGGCCTGCGCAATCGCGACCAGCTCGCAGCGCGGCTTGCCGCCAGCGGCAAGGTGGTGCAGATCGTCTCGGGCCATGTCCACCGGTCCATCCAGGGTGCGGCGGGCGGTATCCCCGTCAGCATCCTCAAAAGCCCCTGCCACCAGATGCCCATGGCCTTCGGCGACCAGGACCCCAGCCTTTCCATCGACGAGCCCGGGGCCTACGGGCTGCTGCTTCTGGGCGATGAGGGGGTGGTCGTGCACAGCGAGGATTTCAGCCTGCCGCCGACCCAAGCGGCGATCTACCCCGACGCCGTCACAGGCTTTCCCGGGTGAGAAATATGGGCCATACTCTAGGATCACCCAAGGCCAGCGGGGGCGACCCCGCGCCTTGGTCAAGGGAGGAACGACCATGTGCCGAATTTTCGCCGGGCAAAGCCCGGACCGCTACATGCTCGAGACGCGCCGGATGCGTCTCAACGGGCAAAGCACCAGCATCCGGCTGGAAAACGCCTTCTGGGACATTCTCGACGAGATCGCCGCGGGCGAGGGCCTGTCCATCCCCGCCTTCGTGTCGAGACTTCACGCCGAGGTGCTGGAACTGCATGGCGAGCCCAAGAACTTCACCTCGCTTCTGCGCTGCACCTGCCTTCTGCACCGCGAGACAGCCGGCGACAGCGCGCGCCGCCACATCGCGGCTGAGTGACGAAATCGCGGCGTAGTATCCCCTTACTACCCGGGTGCGGCGCGCGGCGATACCCTGACCGGACCCGTTGCAACGATCCGGAGGGGCCGATGGCCAAGGCGATACACAGCATGATCCGCGTTCTCAACGAAACGCGGTCGATCGAATTCTACAAACGCGCATTCGGGCTCGAGATCGCCGACCGGCTCGATTTCGAAAACTTCACGCTGGTTTACCTGTCGAACGACGAAAGCCCGTTCGAGGTCGAACTGACCGTGAACAAGGGCCGGACCGAGCCCTATGATCTGGGCGACGGCTACGGCCACCTCGCCGTTCTCGTCGAGGATCTGGCCAGCGAACATGCCCGGTTCACCGCCGAGGGCCTGAACCCAAGAAAGATCGTGGAATTCGCGCCAGACGGGAAGCTCGTCGGCAAGTTCTTCTTCGTGGCCGATCCCGATGGCTACGAGATCGAGGTGCTGGAGCGCGGAGGGCGCTTCAAGTGACCACATGGGCGCGGCCGGGGAGGGCCGCGCCCGTTTTCATCAGGGAGGACGGAAGATGACGACAACCAGCCAGCAAAGGGGCCTGACCCGGCGCGAGCTTCTCTCGCGTACCATGGCCGCGGGGGCCAGCTTCGTCGTGGGCAGCGGGTTCGTGGCAGCAAACGACGCGGCCTGGGCCACCGAGATGAACGCGCTCAAGCCCGACAGTTTCGCGACCCTCGTGCAGATGGCGCGCGATATCTATCCGCACGATCATGTCGCCGATGAATATTACGTGATCGCGGTCAAGGGCTATGACACGCCCGACTCGGTGGACGACACCGAGGCCGGAATCGAGATGCTGAACGCGGCGGCGCGCGGCAAGGGCTTCGCGCGGTATCTCGACGTCGGATGGGAGCGTGACCGCGTGGACATGTTGCGCGGCATCGAGGACAGCGCATTCTTTCAAAAGATCCGCGGCGGGCTGGTGACCGGCCTCTACAACCAGAAAGAGGTCTGGCCGCTCTTCGGCTACGAAGGCGAGTCGTATTCCAAGGGCGGCTACATCAACCGTGGCTTCGACGACATCACCTGGCTCTGAGCCATAGCCATCAAGGGAGGACCGACTATGGCTGCACCTTTTGAACACAGCGATGACACCGTGATCGTCGTCATCGGCACCGGCGCGGGCGGCGGCGTTCTGGCCAACGAACTGGCGCAACGCGGCGTATCCGTCGTCGCGCTCGAGGCGGGCGGGCGCTACCTGCCCGAGGATTATGTGAATGACGAGTGGGAAAGCTTCGGCCAGCTGGCCTGGCTCGACCCGCGCACCACGTCCGGCGACTGGCGCGTGTCGCGCGATTTCGCCAATCTGCCCTCGTGGATCGTCAAGGCCGTCGGCGGCACCACCACACACTGGGCGGGCGCGTCCCTGCGGTTCCAGGATCACGAATGGAAGGCCGCCACGAATTACGGCCCTGTGCAGGGGGCCAACCTTCTCGACTGGCCCATCGACGGCGCGGAGATGGCGCCGTGGTACGACAAGGCCGAGAAGAAGCTCGGCGTGACCCAGACGGGCGGCATGCCCGCCCTGCCCGGCTGCAACAATTACAAGGTGTTCGAGGCAGGTGCGAAATCGCTCGGGTACCAGCAGGTGCATACCGGGCGCATGGCGATCAACAGCGAGGAATATGACGGGCGCATGGCCTGCCAACAGACCGGCTTCTGCTTCCAGGGCTGCAAATGGGGCGCGAAATGGTCGGCGGCCTACACCGATATTCCGCGCGGCGAGGCGACCGGCAACCTCGAGGTGCGTGAGAAGGCGCATGTCGCACGGATCCTGCACGACGACGCGGGCCGGGTCACCGGTGTGGAGTATTTCGACGAGGGCGGCAACCTGCAGATGCAGGCGGCGCGGGCGGTCTGCGTTGCCGGCAACTCGATCGAATCGCCGCGGATGCTGCTCAATTCGGCCTCGTCGATGTTCCCCGACGGGCTTGCCAATTCATCCGGCCAGGTGGGGCGCAACTACATGCGGCACCTGACGGGATCGGTCTACGGCGTGTTCGACAAGCCGGTCCGCATGTGGCGCGGCACCACGATGGCCGGTATCATCCAGGACGAGGCGCGGCACGATCCGGAACGCGGCTTCGTCGGCGGTTACGAACTGGAAACCCTGTCGCTCGGGCTGCCGTTCATGGCGGCGTTCCTTGATCCCGGCAGTTGGGGGCGCGAGTTCACCACCGCGCTGGATTCCTACGAAAACATGGCGGGGATGTGGATCGTCGGCGAGGACATGCCGCAGGAAACCAATCGCATCACGCTCAACCACGCGGTCAAGGACGCGTTCGGCCTGTCGGTGGCGGATGTGCATTACACCGATCACCCCAACGATGTCGCGATGCGCGACCACGCCTATGGGCGCGGCGCGGCCATCTACGAGGCCGTGGGCGCCACGCGCACCCTGCCGACACCGCCCTACCCGTCCACGCACAATCTCGGCACCAACCGGATGTCGGAAAACCCGCGCGACGGGGTCGTGAACAGGTGGGGCCGCGCGCATGACGTGCCCAATCTCTTCGTCTCGGACGGCTCGCAATTCACTACGGGGGCGGCGGAAAACCCGACGCTGACCATCGTGGCGCTTGCCATGCGGCAGGCAGAGCATATCGCCGGAGAACTGTCGCGCGGCACCCTCTGACGGGGCAAGGCCCCGCCTGACAGGCGCTATTCGGCCTGTGTCAGGGGGGCCGGCGCGCCGCGATACCGGCGCCGGCGCGTGCAGGCCAATCGCGTGACCAGAACGTTGGTCACCGCGAAGAGCAGGCCGAACACCACCAGCGCGCCCCATGCGGCGCGCGAATCGTGCGACAGGTACACACCCGCCACGACCGGCATCGCGACCATCGGCGCAAGGCACAGCGTCGCCAGCGGATTCGACAACTTGCGCCGCGTGCCCCCCAGCAGCACGATCTCGATGCAGCGGCGGATCTTCTGGTGCAGGTGCATGCGGTCCGGCTCGAAGACGGGCGCGCGGCGCAGCACGCGGCGGGTGATCGAGTGGAACGTGTCCGCAAACGGCCAGAACAGGATCAGCAGCAGGGCGGGCACCGCGATATCCGGCACGCGCCACGCCAGCAGGATCGCGATCCAGATCAGCACGTGCCCGATCCCGTAGGATCCCGCATCGCCCATGAAGACGGTCCCGAACGGCCAGTTCAGTACCAGGAACCCCGACATCGCCGCCGCCAGCAAACCCGCGAGCAGGGCGAGATCCGTGTCGTCGGCCCTGTGCGCCAGCAGCATCAGCCCGATCGCCGCCGACAGGATCACCGTCGTCGCCAGGCCGTTCATCCCGTCCACCAGATTGGTCGAGTGACAAAAGCCGCCCGACAGCGCGACGGTCAGCAGTACCGCCGGCGGGATGATCCCCATCACCAGGTCGAGCCCCGGCAGATCGGCCCGCGCCACCCAGGCCCCGAGCATGAGCACCGCAAGCAGCGCCGACACGCCTGCCGCGGCGAGCCGGCGCAGCGGCGAGACGCAGAACCCGAGATCCTCGAACAGCCCCGCCAGCAGCGCCGGCAGGGCCGACAGCATCAAAAGCGCGGACAAGGCCGCGTCCTGCCAGATCCCGAGGGCGACCCCGATCGCGAGGCCCGCGAAGATCGCCACCCCCCAAGTCTCAGCGGATCCCCGACATGCGACGCCTGGACGGCGCTTGCATCGTCGCGGTCGCGCATCACCCGCGACAGCGGCCGGCGACCGGCGATGATCAGCAGGCCGCATATCAGCGTGACCAGCGCGGACACCGCCATCAGCGTCCAGATCTCGTCGGACGGTCCGGACAGGCGCAGTATCAGAGGAGGTTGGGCAATCATGTTGTAAGGCTCTTGGATATGATTTCCGAAAAATCGATCCCGCAGGCGCAACAGGTATCATACAACCTTTACGTGTCTCGCATCGGCCTTGTAAAACGTTTTCTTCAACAGGTGCCGACCTGCGGCGGAACTGCCACGCTTTCCCGGCCGGCCTGAACAATCCGGGGGAATCGTACAAAGGCTTGGCCTGCGCGCCGCGCCGCAGTATAGAACGGCCGAAACCGAACGGAGGCCCGATGCGCAGCGCCAAGATAAACCGCACAACCGCCGAGACCGATATCACCGTGGATATCGCCCTCGATGGCAGCGGCGCCCATGACATCGCCACCGGCGTCGGCTTTTTCGATCACATGCTGGACCAGTTGGCGCGGCATTCACTGATCGACATGACTGTCCGCTGCAGCGGCGACACGCATATCGACGATCACCACACGGTCGAGGATGTCGGCATCGCCCTGGGCCAGGCCCTGCGCGAGGCGCTCGGCGACAAGCGCGGCATCCGCCGGTATGCCTCGTGCCTGCTGCCTATGGATGACGCGCTGGTGCGCGCAGCACTCGATCTTTCCGGCCGGCCCTACCTTGTCTGGGCGGCGGAGATGCCGACGGGGAAGATCGGCAGTTTCGATACCGAACTCGTGCGCGAATTCTTCCAAGCGTTTGCGAGCCATGGCGGCATCACGCTGCACGTGGACGGGTTGCGCGGCCTCAACAGCCACCACATCGCCGAGGCGGCGTTCAAGGCGGTGGCGCGCAGCTTGCGCGATGCGGTCGATCGCGACCCGCGCGCCGCGGATGCGATCCCATCGACCAAGGGCAGCTTGTAACCCATGACCACCGTCATCGTCGATTACGAGAGCGGCAACCTGCACTCGGCGGAAAAGGCGTTTCAGCGCATGGCGCAGGAAACCGGTGCGGGCGAGGTCCGCGTTACCTCCGATCCGGAGACGATCCGCCACGCCGCGCGCATCGTGCTGCCCGGCGACGGCGCCTTCCCCGCCTGCCGCACGGAACTTTACGACCATCGCGGCGTGTTCGAGGCCATGGAAGAGGCCGTGCTGCAGCACGGGCGCCCTTTCCTCGGGATCTGCATCGGGATGCAGATGCTGGCCACGCGCGGCATGGAATACGCCGAAACGCCCGGTTTCGACTGGATCGGCGGCACGGTGACTCGGATCACGCCCGCCGATCCCACGCTCAAGGTGCCGCATATGGGGTGGAACGATCTGGCGATCGACCATCCGCATCCGATCTTCGAAGGTGTCGAGACCGGCGATCACGCCTATTTCGTGCATTCTTACCACTTTCGCGTGGCCGATCCCGCGCATCTGCTGGCGCATGCCGAGTATGGCGAGGCGGTCACGGCGGTGGTGGGACGCGACAATATCGTCGGCACGCAGTTCCATCCCGAGAAAAGCCAGAAGACCGGGCTGCGGATGATCGCCAATTTCTTGGGCTGGACGCCCTGACCCCTCAGCGCGCCCAGAGCCGCGGCTCCGCCATCTCGATCGAGTTGTCCGCAGCGTCGCGAAAATAGATCGAACGCGCGCCGTTCGGCCAGTGGAAATCGGCCTCGATCCCGACACCTGCGGCGCGCAGCCGCGCGCACCAGTCATCAAGCGCCGAGGCGGCGACCGCGAAACAGAAATGCCCCGGCCCCCGCGCGCCATGCGGCGGCACCGGCAACCTGGGGTTGTTCGGTGGTTTGGACGTCTCTGATGGATTGAAGATCAGGAGAACACCGTCTCCCACGCGGTAGAACACGTGCCGCTCACCCACCCGCACGAGTCGTTCGAGACCCAGAAGATCGCCGTAGAACCGCTCGGCCGCATCCAGATCCTCGGCGTAGAGTGCCGCTTCGAGGATGGCGTCGGGCGGGACGGCGGTGGGCAGGTCGCTGGTTGTCATCGTCTGACTATACCGCAGCACGCGCCCTGAAAAAACCGGGCGTTTGCCTCGGGCCGGGCCGGATCACTCCACCCGCGCCCAAAGCTGGCTTTGACAGATCGGCCCGAGGCAGCCGCTGACCTTCAGCCGGTCCTTGCCCTTCAGATCCAT
Source organism: Roseovarius sp. D22-M7 (assembly GCF_037083785.1). Taxonomy (NCBI): domain Bacteria; kingdom Pseudomonadati; phylum Pseudomonadota; class Alphaproteobacteria; order Rhodobacterales; family Roseobacteraceae; genus Roseovarius; species Roseovarius sp. D22-M7. The sequence goes on along the minus strand of NZ_JBAPKY010000008.1, from coordinate 24,848 downwards.
CCGGGCGGCATATACCCTGTCATGCGCTGGTACCCAGGCCCGACCGCGATACTCCCCATCGCCGGTAGGCGTCACGTCCCAGAAGACGCGTTTCCCGACGTTTTCGGTCGTGATGCGGTCACCGTCGGAATCGTAAGTTCGCACGATCTCGCCACAAAGCGCCGCGTCGCATTTCGTGACCTGAACATGCGCGATCTGACCTTTCTTGTCGGGCTGTGTCTGCCAGGTTCCAATCGCCGGCTCGGCGCTGGCGAGGGTCCCAAGCCCGATGACTGTGGCGCTCAGCACCATCAAGGATGTCAAATGCATCGTTCCCCCTACTGACTTTGCTCTCTCTTGAATCACTAGATAGTGATTCTGGCGGGCATCACCATGTTCGATCCGCCGGGTCTGAGCGGATTTCAGCGCAAAACCGGACACGGTATATTCATCCCGAAGCCCCGCCGCGCGGCTTCCAGCAGCCCGACGGTGCCGCGTTGCATTTCAAGGGGGCACATGCCAAAGCGCAGTCATCGCAAATGCACAGGGGCACCGTGCCATGATCCTTTACCCCGCCATCGACCTCAAGGACGGCAAGGCCGTACGTCTCTTGCGGGGCGACATGGCGCGCGCGACGGTATTCAACGACGACCCCGCGGCGCAGGCGCGCGCCTTCGTGGATGCGGGCTGCGAGTGGCTGCACCTCGTGGATCTCAACGGCGCCTTCGCGGGCCAGCCGGTCAATGCAGCGCCGGTCGAGGCGATCCTGAAGGAATGCGACGTGCCCGCACAACTTGGGGGCGGCATCCGCGACATGGCGACCATCGAGACATGGATCTCGAAAGGCCTCGCCCGCGTGATCCTCGGCACCGTCGCGGTCGAGAACCCGACGCTCGTGCGCGAGGCCGCGCGCGCCTTTCCGGGGCAGATCGCCGTCGGAATCGACGCGCGCGCTGGCCTCGTGGCGACCAAGGGCTGGGCCGAGGCGACCGATGTGGACGCGACCGAGCTTGCGAAATCCTTCGAGGATGCCGGGGTTGCGGCGGTGATCTATACCGACATCAACCGCGACGGGGCGATGCAGGGGCCGAATGTCGAGGCAACGGCGGCACTTGCGCGCGCCGTGAGCATCCCGGTGATCGCCTCGGGGGGCGTGTCGTCACTCGACGATCTGATCGCGCTGCGCGACTGCGGCGCATCCCTGAACGGCGCGATATCGGGCCGCGCGCTTTACGACGGCGCGCTCGACCTGCGACAGGCTCTCGCCGCGCTCAAGGGCTGACCGCGGCCTGCGTCAGTCCCCGGCGGCCTTGGCCGTCAGCTTGCCAAGCGCGCCGGTCATCATCGCGATATACTCCGCGTCATGGTCGATATCGAGATTGTCGAACATCTCTTCGGGGTTCTGATAGGCCAGCCAAGCCTGCCCATCGCCGTCCTCGTAGACCAGCACCTTCATCGGCAGGAACAGCCCCGCGCGGGGATCGTCCTGCATCGCCTGCGTGCCGATCTTCGGGTTGCCGAAGATCAACACCTGCGTCGGGCCAAGATCCATGTCCACCGATGCCGCACCCGCTGCATGATCGACGCGGGCAAAGACGGTCGCCCCGGCCCCGGTGACCGCAGCCTCGAGACGGTCCATGGTGGTCGCCACATCGGCCGACGATTCGACCATCATCAGGTCGTCCTCGCTGGCAAGGGCGGGGATCGCCGACACAGAGATGGCCATGGCAGCAAGCAAACGCGTCATTTCGACCTCCTTGCGTTTCGGATGATATATTGCGCGCATCCTCTGGCATCCCGAACGATTTGCCCATAAACAATGACGTGAACGACACCCATCAGCGATAACATGCTCAAAACCCGCATCATTCCCTGTCTGGACGTCGCCGATGGCCGCGTGGTCAAGGGCGTGAATTTCGTCGATCTGCGCGACGCCGGCGATCCGGTGGACGCCGCGCGTGCCTATGACGCGGCGGGCGCGGACGAGCTGTGCTTTCTCGACATTCACGCCACGCACGAAAATCGCGGCACCATGTTCGACGTGGTCCGCCGCACGGCCGAGGCCTGCTACATCCCGCTGACCGTGGGCGGCGGCGTGCGGACCTCGGAAGACGTGCGCGCCCTGCTGCTGGCGGGCGCCGACAAGGTCAGCTTCAATTCCGCCGCCGTCGCCGATCCGGACGTGGTGGCGCGCGCCGCCGACCGCTTCGGCAGCCAGTGCATCGTTGTCGCCATAGACGCCAAGACCACCGCCACCGGCACGTGGGAGATCTTCACCCATGGCGGGCGCAAGCCGACGGGCATCGACGCGGTCGCCTTCGCGCGCCGCGTGGCCGACAAGGGCGCGGGCGAGATCCTGCTGACCTCGATGGATCGCGACGGGACAAAGGCCGGGTTCAACATCGCCCTGACCCGCGCCATCGCCGACGCGGTGGATGTGCCGGTGATCGCCTCGGGCGGTGTCGGCACGCTCGACCACCTCGTCGAAGGGGTGACCGAGGGGCACGCCTCGGCGGTGCTGGCCGCGTCGATCTTTCACTACGGCACCCATTCCATCCAGGAGGCCAAGCACCACATGGCCGCCGCAGGTATCCCAATGAGGCTTGTCGCATGACCCTCGACGATCTCGAACGCAGCATCCAGGCCCGCGCCGCCGCCGATCCATCCGAAAGCTGGACCGCCAAGCTGCTCGCCAAGGGCCCCGAGAAAGTGGCCGAGAAATTCGGCGAAGAGGCGGTCGAGGCGATCATCGAGGCGGTCAAGGGCGATCGCGCACGACTGACCTCGGAGGCGGCGGATGTGCTTTATCACCTGCTGGCGATGCTGCATTCGCGCAACGTGGCCCTGTCGGACGTGATGGCGGAACTGGCCGCGCGGCAGGCGAGATCGGGCCTGTCGGAAAAAGCGTCCCGTCCCAAAGAGTGACCCGATGATCCGCCATATCGTTTTCTTCTCCGCCGCCGAGCCGGAAGATGTCGAGCGCATCCGAGAGGGGCTGATGATGCTGGCCGAAATCCCGCATTCCAGCCATTTCGAGGTCGGCCGGAACCTGCAAAGCGACGCCATCGAAGGCGCACGCGTCGATCTGGTGGTCTACGGCGAGTTCGAAGACGAGGCGGCGCTCGCGGCCTACAAGGCACATCCGATCTATGCAGACTGCATCGCCCGCGTACGCCCCCTGCGAGAACTGCGCATCGCCGCCGATTTTGAATCCGGATGAGGCCAGGCCGGAAATTTCCAGAAAATTCCGGACAGGAAAAATTCCGGACAGGAAAATTTTCAATTTTCCGCCACCCCAGCCCCGAGCGCCTCTTCCGCCGCCTTTGCCACCCGTAACAGCCGTTCCTCTAGGAACGCCGCGCCGCACAGCATGAGCCCGCAACTGGGCGTGCCCGTGGGCAGCGTCACAGCACACAGCCCCATCAGGTTGGCGACCCGCGTGTTGCGCAGGGTCAGCAGGTTCTCGGTGACGTAATAGGCGTCATCCTCCATCAGGCGGTCGTGTTCGGGGGGCATGTTGGGGGCGGTGGGCATCAGCACCGCGTCATAGGCCGCAACCCGCGCCTGCCACTGCGCGCGCAGACCGTCCAGCTTGTGCCAGGCGGCCACGTAATCGGCCGCCGACACGGACTTTCCGCCGCGGAACCGCTCCAGGATCGGGACGAACATCTTCTCCGGCGCCGCCTCGATCACGTCGCGCCAGAGCCCGTAGGCCTCGCCGGTGAACAGCGTGGGCGACAGCGGCATCGCCTCGGCCACCTCGGGCGCGTCGATCTCCTCGACCACGGCCCCCGCCTCGCGCAACCGGGTGACGGCGGCGGCATAGCCCGCCTCGGGTTGCGGGCGGATATCGTCCATGACCACGGTGCGCAGGGCGGCAAATCGCAGCCCCGTCAGCGACGCGCCGCGCAGATCCGCCGCCCTGCCGCCCTCCAGCGCTGCGAGCATCAGCGCCGCGTCCTCGACGCATTTCGCAAGCGGTCCCACGGTGTCGAATCGCAGGCAAAGCGGCACGACACCCGACAGTGACACGCGCCCCGAGGTGGTCTTGAGACCCACAAGATCGTTCCAGGCGGCGGGAATGCGCACCGATCCGCCGGTATCGGAACCGATCCCGCACGCGGCCAGCCCGAACGCCATGCTGGCCGCGGCCCCCGAGGACGACCCGCCCGGCACCGCGTCCGGGTCGTTCACGCAAGGCGGCGTCGCCGTCACCGGGTTGAGGCCGATCCCGGAAAAGGCCAGCTCGCTCATATGCGTCTTGCCCAGGCACACCAGACCCGCCGCCGTCGCGTTTCGCAGCACTTCCGCATCCCGATCGGGCACCCGGCCCTTCAGCAGCGCCGAGCCCGCCTCTGTTGCCACGCCCGCGCTGTCATAAAGATCCTTCCAGCTGATCGGCACCCCGTCGAGCGGCCCGAGCCGCTGACCGGCCCGCGCGCGCTCGCCCGCCGCCGCGGCCTCGGCGCGGGCGCGATCCTCGGTCACCACGCTGTAGATGCGGTCGCGCAGGGGATGGGATGCTATCGCGGCGAGATAGGTGTCGCACAGCGCCTCGGGATCGATCTCGCCGCCGGCGATGCCACGCCCCAGATCGCCCGCCGTCATTCCCAACCAGTTCCGCATCGTGCCGCTCCTGTCATGCCCGTTCCTATTGCTAATGGCAGAGCGGCGCATGGACAATCCCGCACGGACTGACATATTCAAGGGCATGGAACATGACAGCGATATCCTGATCGTCGGGGGCGGTCTCAACGGCCCGCTTCTGGCCCTCGCCGCGGCGCGGTCCGGCCTGTCGAGCACGGTGATCGACGCCCTGCCCGCCGCCACGCGCACGCAGGACGGGTTCAACGGCAAATCCTACGCGCTCGCCCTCGCGTCGGTGCGGCTTCTGCGCAATCTCGGGATCTGGGACCGGGTCGCCGACAACGCGCAGCCGATGCTCGACATCAAGGTCTCGGACGGGCGCCCCGGCGAAGGCCCCGCGCCGTTCTTTTTGCATTTCGATCATGCCGAGATCGAGGAAGGGCCGATGGGGCACATGCTCGAGGATCGCTTCCTGCGCCGCGCGCTGATCGAGGCGATGGACGACGTGCCCCAGATCACGCAAGTCTCCGGCGACAGCGTGACCGCGCAAGACGTGGACAAGACCGGCGTCACCGTCACCCTCGCCTCGGAGCAGATCCTCCGCGGACGGCTTCTGGTTGGCGCCGACGGGCGCGGGTCCGGCACCGCGGCGCGTGCAGGGATCAGGCGCACCGGCTGGCGCTACGGGCAGACGGCGCTTGTCGCGGCGATCGAGCACGCATTGCCGCATCACGGGGTCGCACACCAGTTCTTCATGCCCTCGGGCCCGCTGGCGATCCTGCCGCTGCCGGGCAATGTCAGCTCCATCGTCTGGAGCGAGACGGACGCGACCGCCGCCCGGTTCGCCGCGCTGTCGGACGAGGATTTCCTCGAGGTGTTGCGCCCGCGTTTCGGCGATTTCCGCGGCGAGATCACGCTGCGCGGCGCGCGCTACACCTATCCGCTGAGCCTGAGCATCGCCAACAGCTTCGTGTCCGACCGCCTCGCGCTGATCGGCGATGCGGCCCACGGCGTGCATCCGATCGCGGGGCAGGGGCTGAATGCCGGGCTGCGCGACGTGGCGGCGCTGGCACAGGTGCTGCACGAGGCGGGGCATCGCGGCGAGGATATCGCGGCGGCGGATGTGCTCGAGCGGTACCAGCAGTGGCGGCGGTTCGACACGACGACGCTGGCCATGGCGACGGACATGACCAACCGCCTCTTTTCCAACGACAATCCGCTGTTGCGGGCGGCGCGCGACCTCGGCATGGGCGCGATCGGCCACATGCCCGCCCTGCGTCGCGGCTTCATCCGCGAGGCGGCGGGCCTGACCGGGGACCTGCCCGCGTTGATGCGGGCGTAGCACGCGGGCATGCCGGGCTACGGGGTGTAGCGCAGGAACCGGATCATGGTGTCGCCGTAGCGCCGCTCTTCTATCATATCCACGCTCTCGGGCGGCTGGATCCCGGCGCTTTCCTCCCACAGGATCAACGCGTCCGCGGCGATCCATCCTTTTGCGAGCATCGCCGCGAGCGCCTTTTCGCCAAGCCTCTTGCCGTAAGGCGGATCGAGAAAGACAAGATCATGCGGCCATTCCGGGCACATCCCCGGCCGGCGCGCATCCGAACCGATCAGGCGCACATGCGACTCTGCCCCGCATAGCGCGATGTTCCTGCGCAGGAGCGACAGCGCGGTGCGCCCATTCTCGACGAAGGTGACCGACGCCGCGCCGCGCGACAGCGCCTCGAGCCCGAGCGCGCCGGTGCCGGCGAAGACATCGAGAACCCGCGCGCCGCTGACCGGATCGTCATATGCCCCGGCCAGAACGTTGAACAGGCTTTCGCGCACGCGGTCCGAGGTGGGCCGCAGATGCGCCGCCGCGTCGCCCTTGCCCAGACCGGCAAGCGCGCGCCCGCGATGCGCGCCGCCGATGATCCTCATGACGTCAGTAGCGTTTTCAGATCGGTCGCCGGGTCCGCGACGATCCCCGGATCTGCGGTCTTCCCGGCCTCGATCAGGCGCTTGCCCACCATGTAGGCGCGCGGATCGTTCATCGCGTCGACGGCCAGCAACCGGTCGCCCTTGTAATACCAGACCGACATCGCCGTGCCGCCGCCGCGGGTGACCACCCGGTCGTAGCCGGCATTGAGCCCGGCGATCTGCAGTTTCACGTCGTACTGATCCGACCAGAACCACGGTTTCGGGACATAGGGCGTGCCGGCGCCCATGATGTTGCCTGCCACGCATTCCGCCATGTCGATGGCATTGGGCACGCTTTCGAGCCGCAGCCGCGCGCCGTCATGCGGGAAGGACGCACAATCGCCGACTGCCCAGATGGCCGGGTCCGACGTGCGCCCCTGCGCATCCACCGCGACGCCGTTGTCGATCTCGAGACCCGCCGCCTCGGCCAGGCGCGTGTCCGGAACGATGCCGATACCGACGATCACCATGTCGACGCCGATCTCGCTGCCATCGCCAAGCCTGGCCGTATGGACGCGGCCGTCGCCCGACAGCCGCTCCAGCCCGACGCCCTCGCGCAGGTCGACACCATGGCGGGTATGAAGGTCGCGGAAATAGTCCGCGGTCTCGGGGGCGGCGACCCGGCCGAGGATGCGCTCCGTCATCTCGACCAGCGTCACGGTCATACCGCGGGCCGCCGCCACCGCGGCGGCCTCCAGCCCGATATATCCGCCGCCCACGATGAGCACCCGCGCACCGGGGATGAAACCCGGGCGCATCGCGTCCACATCCGAAAGCGTGCGGACCTCGTGCACCCCGTCCAGATCGCCGCCGATCGCCGCTGGCAGCCGTCGCGGCACCGATCCCGTGGCCAGCACCAGATGCGCGTAGGGAAGGTCCTCGTCGCCGATCGTCACCGTCCGGGCCGCGCGATCGATCCCGGTGACGGGCGTACCGAGCCGCAGGTCGATCCCTGCCTCGGTATAATAGCGTTCTGGACGCAGGTAGAGCCGCTCTGCCGTCATTTCGCCCAGAAGGTATTTCTTGGACAGCGGCGGACGCTGATAAGGCGGGACCGGCTCGTCACCGACAAGCGTGATGCCGCCGTCATAGCCGGCATCACGCAACCGCGCCACCAGCGACGCGCCCGCCTGTCCCGCGCCTATCACCACAACAGCCGTCATGCCTCTCTCCCGATTTTATCGTGGTCACGCATCCCGCATGCGATTATACCCAAGCCCACGAACCGTCCACCTGATTGACAAGGAGCGACCATGACCCTTTCCACCGGCGACAAACTGCCCGAGGCCACCCTGCTGCGCCTTGGCGATAACGGCCCCGAGGAGGTCTCGTTGAGCGACAAGACCGCGGGCCGCAAGGTGGTGATCTTCGCCGTGCCCGGTGCGTTCACCCCGACCTGCCATTCCTCCCATGTCCCCAGCTTCGTGCGCACCAAGTCCGACTTCGACGCCAAGGGCATCGACGAGGTGATCTGCGTAGCCGTCAACGACCCGTTCGTGATCGGCGCCTGGGACGAGGCCACCGGCGCCGGCAAGGCGGGGCTGACCATGCTGGCTGATCCGCAAGGCGCGTTCACCAAGGCCATCGGCTTGGATTTCGATGCGCCGCCGGCTGGCCTGATCGGCCGCTCGAATCGCTACGCGATGATCGTCGACGACGGCACGGTGAAGGTGCTTCACGTCGAGGACAACCCCGGCGCCTGCGAAGTCTCCGCCGGCGAATCGCTGCTCGCGGAACTATGATACCGACGCAAGAGTGCGAGGGGCCGGACCCTCGCACTCCCCGGGATAATCAAGGCAGGAAGAAACCAAGCGGGCTTTCATCTTGCCAAAAATACCCGCCGCAACGATCGTCAGCCCGCAAGCCCGTCGAACTTGCGCGCAAGCTTGGCGTCGAGCGAGCTGAGACCACCGACATCATGGGTGCTGAGCGTCACGTCGACGCGGTTGTAGACGTTGAACCACTCGGGGTGGTGATTCCACTTCTCCGCCCAGATCGCGGCGCGGGTCATGAAGCCGAAGGCCTCGGTGAAATCCGCGAACTTGAACGATTTGTGGATCGCGTCGCGCCCCTCGACCATGCTCCAGCCGTTTTCGAGCAGCGGCTGAAGGGTCGTCTCTCGGGCTGTGTCGCTGAGTTTCTCGGTCATTGATGATCCTCCATCTGGGGTTTTCGGAACGGCCCGTAGCCCGTGAGGATTTCGATATCCTCGTTCACGGCCGCACGCTCTGCCTCGAGATATCGCGCGACCGCCTCGGCGAAGCCTGCGTCGCGCAGCCAGTGCAGCGAATGCGTGGGCACCGGCAGATACCCGCGGGCCAGCTTGTGCTCGCCCTGCGCGCCAGCCTCTACCCTGTCGAGGCCGTGATCAATGGCGAATTCCATCGCCTGATAATAACACAGCTCGAAATGCAGGCAGGGGTGATCCTCGATGCAGCCCCAGTAGCGGCCATACAAGGCCCGGGCGCCGATCATGTTCATCGCGCCGGCCACCGGGCGGCCATCGCGCAGGGCCAGGACCAGCAGGATGTCATCGCGCAGATGCGCATGCGCTTCTTCGAAGAAGGCGCGGGTCAGGTAGGGCGTGCCCCATTTGCGCGCCCCGGTGTCCTGGTAGAAGGTCCAGACCGCGTCCCAGTGCTCGGGGCGGATCGCGTCGCCGGTAAGCGCCACGATCTCGCCGCCGAACTCCTGCGCGCGGGCGCGTTCCTTGCGTATGGTCTTGCGCTTGCGTGACGACAGATCGGCAAGGAACGCATCGAAATCCGCGTAGCCCCGGTTATGCCAGTGATATTGCTGCGTGCGCCGCGGCAAGAGGCCAAGCGCGCTGCCGGCCTCGCATTCCGCCTCTGTGCAGAAGGTCAGGTGCAGCGACGAGATCCCGTTGCGCTCGGCCACCTCGGTGACACCCTGCACGAGGGCGGCGCGGCCGGCCTCCTCGAACCCCGGACGGGTGAGGAACCGCCGCCCGGTGACAGGCGTGAACGGCACGGCCACCTGGAATTTCGGGTAATACCGCCCGCCCGCGCGCTCATAGGCATGCGCCCAGTTATGGTCGAAGATGTACTCGCCCTGGCTGTGGGACTTGAGGTAGAGCGGCGCGCAGGCGATCACCTCGCCAGCTACTTCAGCGGTCATGTAATGCGGGTGCCAGCCGGTGCCGGTGCCGACAGACCGGCTGTCCTCAAGCGCCTTGAGGAAGCGATGCGTCGTGAACGGATCCTCGGGCCGGCCGCAGATGGCCTCCTCGGGGCAGGCGCAGGCGTCCCAGACCGGGGCCGGGACCTCGGTGATCCGTTCATGCAGGCTGATCTTGATCTCGTTACCATCCATCGCTTCGATCCCGGTCAACACCGTTTCACTTGGGCCATCCGCAGGCCGGATCAAGCCGGGATCTCGGGCAAATATCCCTCGAAGGTGATGTTGTCGGCCACCGCGCGGGCCGTCCTTTCATCCGCGGCAGAGCGTATGGTCCAGCACAGGATCGTCGCGCCCTCGGCGCGCAACGCGGCGATCCGGGGGCTGTGCAGGTCCTGGAACTGGTGGCTGACGAACTGCGCCCCGCTGGTCTCGAAATCCGGGATGCCCCGCAGTCGCGCCCGGGTCTCGGGCGTCAGATGCGGCCAGTGCTCGGCGCTGAAATCACAGGTCACGATCCCGCGCGGAACGTCCGGGGAAAGGCCCGCCATGCGCGTGACCATCGCGGGGTTGAACGACATCACAGCCACCGGCCCGACATAGCCGTCAAGCGTACGCGCGGTGGCCTCTTCGAGTGCGCCGCCGGCGTCGCCCATCTGCCCGTGCTGGTCCTTCAGCTCGACCAGCAGCGGCACGCGCCCCGCCACGAGCGCCAGGATCTCGGACAGGTCGGGAATGCCCTCGTCCCCGCCGGCAAGCGGGATCGTCGCAAGCTCTGCCGCGTCGCGGTGCCGGACGGGGCCTTCCTGCGCGGTCAGGCGGCCGAGGTCGTAGTCGTGAAACACCATCGGCCGACCATCCCGGCTGGGCTGCAGATCGATCTCGATCCCGTAGCCGGCCGCGATCGCCGCGCGCAGCCCGGCGCGCGCGTTTTCCGGGCGCCCGTCGGTGACATCATGCAGGCCGCGATGCGCAAGCGGCACGCGGCGGAACCCCTCGGACAGCCGGGTCATCTGATCTGGAACACTCCGTCGATCTCGACCGCGACGCCAAAGGGCAGCGACGCGGCGGACACAGCGGCGCGGGCATGCTTGCCCGCCTCGCCAAGTGCCTCACCAAGGAAATCCGACGCGCCGTTGATGACCTGCGGCTGCTGGGTGAAATCCGGCGTCGAATTGACGAACCCGGTCAGTTTCACCACCCGCACCAGCCGGTCGAGATCGCCGCCGCAGGCCGCCTTGACCTGTGCCAGAAGCGCGATCGCACAGGCCTTCGCCGCCGCGGCGCCGGCAGCGACATCCATGTCGTCCCCCAGCTTGCCGACCAGCAGCGTGTCGCCATCCTTGGCGACCTGGCCGGACACGTAGAGCATGTCCCCGGCCCGCACATAGGGCACGTAATTGGCGGCCGGGGCCGGGGCGTCGGGCAGGGTGACCCCCATGGTTGCGAGTGTCGTCTCGAACTGGCTCATCTCGGCCCCTCTCATGGTTCAATCTGGCGGGATGCTATCGGCTGGCGCAGGCGAAGGAAATCGAAAACCGTCCGGATCCGGCACCGCGCCGTGACCGGTTCCAAGGCACCCCGCACCGCTGGCGCGGGCTTGTCGCCATTGTGCCACAGGATCGTGATGGCCTTCGTCATTGTGCTGGGTTTCAACGTCTGATCGTGTATGTGGAAATTGACACTTCCGGAAACAGGGATGCTTCAGGTGCTGCAAGCGATGACCCCCCTCCCTCGACGTATCATGCAGGTCTGCGCGGTTCTCGGCGTCGTGGTCCTTTCGGCCTGCGCCGGCCAGCAGCCGGATGCGCAGACATCCCGCGGCACGTTCGACCCCTATGAAGAGCAGAACCGGCAGGTGCACGCGTTCAACAAGGACCTTGACCGCAAGCTGGTACGCCCCGTGGCGAAAGGCTACGACGCCGCGGTTCCCGACGACATAGAGACGGTCATCCTGCGGTTTTCGGACAACACGTCGCTGCCGGGCGCGATCGTCAACAACATCCTGCAACTGAACATGCGTGCCGCGATCCAGGATACCGCGCGGCTTGTCGTGAACACTACCGTGGGCCTTGGCGGGTTCTTCGATCCGGCCACCGAGATGGGCATGCCGGCCGCCAGCGACGCCGATTTCGGCCAGACCCTGCATGTCTGGGGAGCCGGCGAGGGGGCATATATCGAATTGCCGGTGCTTGGCCCGTCGACGCAGCGCGACACGTTCGGCACCGTCGTCGACGTCTTCATCGATCCGCTGACCTACGTGCTGGGAGACCCGGAAGCGGGCATCAACCGCGGCGCGAGCGTCGCCGGAGGCCTGACCCGCCGCAGCAGGTTCTCGGGCACGATCGACCAGATCCTCTACGAAAGCGCGGACAGTTACGCGCAGTCACGCTCATTTTACCTGCAAAGCCGCCGGTTCGAACTGGGCGGGACGGCAAGCGAGACCTACACTGATCCTTATGGTAGCGACGCCGCAACCGCCGGCATGGAGGATCCCTATGATGAGTGACATGTCCCGCCGTCAATTCGCGTTCGCCGCGTTCGCGACGGCCGGAACGACCCTTATTCCCTTGCCCGCCCTCGCCCTGACCGAGGCGCGGGCGCGCGCCCTCGTCGACCGGGTGGTCGCCGACATCAACGGGGCGATCGACTCGGCCGGGTCGCAATCGGCGATGATCCGCCAGTTCGAGCGTATCTTCAATCGCTACGCCGATGTCCGGATCATCGCGCGCTCCACGCTCGGGGCGGATGCGCGGCGCGTGTCGGGCGCACAGATGCGCGCCTATACGGACGCGTTTCGCGGCTATGTCGCCCGCAAGTACGGCAAACGCTTCGACGAGTTCCGCGGCGGGCGGATCGAGGTCAACAGCGTGCGCGAGGTGAAATCCTGGCATGAGGTACGCTCCACGGTCTATCTGCCCGGCCAGTCGCCTTTCGAGGTCAGGTTCCTCGTCTCCGACCGATCCGGTCAGGACAAGTTCTTCGACATGGTGATCGAAGGCATCAGCCTGCGCCTGAGCGAGCGCGAAGAGATCGGCGCGATGCTGGACCGGCGCAACGGCAACATCGATGCGCTGATCCAGGATCTTCGAAACGCGGGCTGAGCCTGAACACTCCCGGCGTCTCAGTTGCCAAAGATACTGCGCAGGATGGTCTCGACCGGGTTGTTCGTCCTGACCGATCCGGGATGCCGGGGCACACCGGCCTGCGGCCGGGTGTCGGCGCGCGGCGCGGCGCGCGGTGTCGGGCGCGTCATCGGCAGCGGTTTCGCCTCCATGCCCTCGTGCACGCGGCGCATCGTCTCTTGCCAGATCTCGGCGGGCAGCCCGCCGCCGGTCACACCGGTCAGCGGCGTGTTGTCGTCATATCCCATCCAGACACCGGCCACGTAATCTGCGGTGAAGCCCAGGAACCACGCATCGCGGGCCTCCTGCGTGGTGCCGGTCTTGCCGGCGGCCTCGCGGTCGGGCATCCGGGCGCGCCCGCCGGTACCCTCGGCGATCACCCGGCTCATCATGTAGGTCAGCTCGCGCGCGGCGCTTTCGCGGATCACCCGCTCGCCGATACCGCCGCCGACGCCCATCATCGGCTCGGACTCGCCCAGCAGTTTCAGTTCCGTCAGACCGTAGGGCGTCACCGACGAGCCGCCGTTCAGGATGCCGGCATAGGCGCCGGTCATCTCCAGCAGGGTGCTTTCTGACGCGCCGAGCGCCAGCGCCGGACCGGCGGCCAGGTCGCTTTCGATGCCGAAATCGCTGGCCACCTTGCGCACCAGATCGCGCCCGACGCTTTCGGACACCTTCACCGCCGGCACGTTGATCGATTCCGCCAGGGCCTGCGTCAGGGTCACGCGCCCCTTGTGGTCGCGGGTGTAATTCTTCGGGCACCAGCGCCCCGATCCCGGCACGTCGATGCAGTAGGGCTCGTCGACGACCACCGAGTCGGGGCCGTAGCCGAGATCCAGCGCGGTGGCGTATACGAAGGGTTTGAAGGCCGATCCGGTCTGGCGATTGGCCTGGGTGGCGCGGTTGAAGGCGCCGATCACGGTGCTGTCGCGGCCGCCGACCATGGCGCGCACCGCGCCGTCGGCGCTCATCACCACGATGGCCGCCTGCGCCTTGGATCCGTCGCGCACCTTCTCGTCGAAGACGGTTTTCAGCGCGTCTTCCGCGGCGCGTTGCAACCGCTGGTCAAGGGTCGTGCGGATGATCACGTCCTCTGTCGTGTCGCGGGTGAAGAATTCCGGCCCCGAGGCCATGATCCAGTCGGCGAAATAGCCCCCGGCCTGACGCGCCGCGGCCTCGGACAGCACGGCTGGATCGGCCAGCGCGATGGCCGCTTCCTGATCGTTCAGATAGCCCTGCCGCCGCATCAGCGCGACCACCACCGAGGCCCGGTTCTGCGACCGCTCCAGGTTGGCGGTCGGGGCCAGCGTCGAGGGCGCGGTCAGAAGCCCGGCGATCATCGCCCCCTCGGCGGGGTTCAGGTTGGCCGCCGACTTGCCGAAATAGCGCTGCGCCGCGGCCTCGGCGCCGTAGGCCCCGCCACCCAGATAGGCGCGGTTGAGATAGACCGACAGGATCTGGTCCTTGGTGTACTTGGCCTCCATCGCCATCGCATAGACCGCCTCCTTGACCTTGCGCCACAGCGAGGTGCGGCGGCAATCGGCGACATAGGCGGCTTCGCTGTCCCATTGGCTGTCGTCATAGGCGACACCGAAACACAGAAGCTTCGCGGTCTGTTGCGTGATGGTCGAGCCGCCATTGCCGGAAAACGGCCCGCGCCCCTCGCTCAGGTTGATGCGGATGGCGCTGGCGATGCCGATGGGATCGACGCCGGGATGCATGTAGAAGCGGCGATCCTCTGTGGCGATGACGGCATTCCGGAGATGCGGACTGACCGTGTCGGCGGTCACCACGCCGCCGAACTGGTCGCCGCGCCATGCGAAGACATCACCCTCGCGGTCCAGCAGCGTGACCGACCCGCGCGCCCGCCCGTCCATCAGTGCCTGATATTCAGGCAGCGTCGTGTAGACATAGGCCACGGCAGAGCCCAAGACGAGGACCAGCACCGCCGTCATCCGCCAGCCGACCGCCCAGAGGATGCGCAGCGCCCAGCCGATCACCGCCCGGAAAAGGCGCATGATGGGATTGCCCGACCGTGCCCGCGTCCGGCGCCGCGTCGTGGCCTTGCTCGGGCTTCGCCGTGTGGTCTTGCCCGTGCCGGCCCTCGTGCGCCGCTTGGGTGCGGTCAATGGCGGTTTCCTGCGTCCTGAATTGCTCATGCTCGCCCTGCTCTGCCGTCGTGCTCCCGTGACCTTTTACAGGTTGAAGACCGCGATGTAGAGACCCGCCCGCCCCGCATATCGACGTTTTCATTCTGCATACTTGTTGATCACATCATTTTAAATGCACAATCTTTGGGCAATCACGCTGTCCACCATGTGTGGATTTCCCTCTTCTCCCTTTCGAACGGCGCATCCAGCGCTTTTGCTGGCGGGGCGAAGCTTGCGCCGCGACACACGCAAATCGAAAGGGGTCACCGTGAAACTCATCATTGCAACGATCAAGCCGTTCAAGCTCGAGGAGGTCCGCGAAGCGCTGACCAATATCGGCGTGCGCGGCATGATGGTCACCGAAATCAAGGGCTTCGGCTCTCAATCGGGCCATACCGAAATCTACCGCGGCGCCGAATACGCCGTGAACTTCGTGCCCAAGATCAAGCTGGAGATCGCCGTGTCCTCGGCAATGGCCGACCAGGTCGTCGACGCCATCACCAAGGCCGCACGGACCGGCAAGATCGGCGACGGCAAGATCTTCGTGGTCGACCTTCAGCAAGCCATGCGTGTCCGCACGGGCGAAACCAACGACGATGCGCTTTGACGCGCGCAGGAAAAGGAACATGGACATGAAACGCTTCACTCGGACCGGCCTGGTGGCCGGGGCACTGATCGCGATGCCGTCTCTGGCGCTCGCGCAGGAGGCGGCAGCGACCGCCGCACCGGGCTTCGACGAGGTCGGCCCCTACATCATGACGACGCTGCTGTTCTGCATGGCGGGCTTCCTCGTCTTCTTCATGGCGGCCGGGTTCGCGATGCTCGAAGGGGGGCTCGTGCGCTCGAAGAACGTCACGATGCAGATGACCAAGAATATCGGTCTCTATTCCTTCGCGGCGATCATGTACTGGCTGATCGGCTTCAATCTGATGTATCCCGGCGACGGCTGGACGGTCGCCGGCTGGGTCGGCCCGTTCTTCTCTCAAACCGTGCTGGATCCCGTCGGCGTCGCCGCGGCGGATGCCGATCTCGGCTATGCCTCGGTCGGGTCGGATTTCTTCTTCCAGCTGGTCTTCGTCGCCGCCACGGCCTCGATCGTGTCGGGCGCACTGGCCGAACGGATCAAGCTCTGGCCGTTCCTGATCTTCGTGATCGTGCTGACCGGCGTGATGTACCCGATCTCGGGCTCCTGGCAGTGGGGCGGCGGCTGGCTGTCCGAGGCCGGTTTCTCGGACTTCGCCGGCTCGACCGTGGTGCATTCGGTCGGTGGCTGGGCGGCGCTCGCCGGCGCCATCGTGCTGGGGCCGCGCCTTGGCAAGTACGGCAAGGACGGCAAGGTGAACCCGATCCCCGGCTCGAACCTGGCACTGGCCACGCTTGGCACGTTCATCCTGTGGCTGGGCTGGTTCGGCTTCAACGGCGGCTCGCAGCTGGCCATGGGGACGGTCGGGGACGTGTCGGACGTGTCGCGGATCTTCGCCAACACCAACATGTCAGCCGCAGCCGGCGCGGTGACCGCGCTGATCCTCACGCAGCTGATGTATAAAAAGCCCGACCTCACGATGGTCCTCAACGGCGCGCTTGCGGGCCTCGTGTCGATCACCGCGGAACCGCTGGCGCCCACCCTCTTCGGGGCCCTCTGGATCGGCGCGATCGGCGGCGTGATCGTGGTGCTGACCGTGCCTCTGCTGGACAAGTTCAAGATCGACGACGTGGTCGGCGCGATCCCGGTGCACCTGCTTGCGGGGATCTGGGGCACGCTCGCCGTGATCTTCTACGGTGACGCGAATATCGTCACGCAGCTGACGGGGATCGCCGCCTACGGCGTCTTCACCTTCGTGGGCAGCCTGATACTCTGGATGATCATCAAGGCGGTCATGGGCCTGCGGGTCGATGAGGAGTCGGAGATCAGCGGCCTCGACATGACCGAGATGGGCATGGAAGCCTACCCGGAGTTCTCCAAGACCTGAGGGACCGCTTCATACAGGACCACGACCCCGGGCGTCCGCGCCCGGGGTTTTTTCATGTCGCAGGTCTGGCGCGGGGGGCCGCATCCGCCGCGGTCTCATGCTTCGCTGGTCCGCGCTCGTCCATGACGGGGCATAGCCGGCGCAGGCGCAGCGCGTTCGAGACGACGAAGACCGACGACAGCGCCATCGCCCCCGCCGCCAGCATCGGCGACAGTAGCATCCCGAACGCCGGATAAAGCACCCCCGCCGCGACCGGAATCAGCGCGGTATTGTAGCCGAACGCCCAGAACAGGTTCTGCCGGATGTTGCGCATGGTCTGGCGCGACACCTCATGCGCGTTCACCACACCGCGCAGATCGCCGGACATCAGGACCACATCGGCGCTTTCGATGGCGACATCGGTGCCGGTGCCGATCGCGATGCCGACATCCGCATGGGCCAGCGCCGGCGCGTCGTTGATGCCGTCCCCGACAAAGGCCAGACGCCCGCCGCCCTTGCGCAGATCGTCAAGCGCCGCGACCTTGCCGTCGGGCAGCACGCCCGCGATCACCTCGTCGATGCCGGTCTCGCGCGCGATGGCCTGGGCCGTATCACGCTTGTCGCCGGTGATCATCGCCACGCGCAACCCCTTGGCCTGCAGCGCCGCGATGGCTGACGCGCTCGACGCCTTGACGGGGTCCGCGACGGCGATGACGGCCGCGACCCGCCCGTCGATGGCGGCATAAAGCACGGTGCGCCCGGCATCGGCGAGATCGGCCTCGGTCCCGGCCAGCGGGCCGGTGTTGACACCCTCGCGCGTCATCAGCCGGTCGGCGCCGACGAGAACCTCGCGGCCCGCCACGCGCGCAGCAACGCCGTGCCCGGTGATCGAGCGAAAGCTGTCCGCCTCGGCCAAAGGTGCGCCCTCGGCCGTCGCGCCGCGGGTGATCGCCTCGGCGATGGGATGCTCGGACTGCGCCTCGACCGCCGCCACCAGCGACAGGACCTCGGCGCGCTCGAACCCGCCTGCGACCACGAGGTCGGTCAGCTCGGGGCGGCCCTCGGTCACCGTGCCCGTCTTGTCGAGCGCCACGATACCCACCGAGGCCAGCCGCTGCAGCGCGTCGCCCTTGCGGAAAAGCACGCCCATCTCGGCCGCGCGCCCGGTGCCGACCATGATCGAGGTCGGCGTCGCCAGCCCCATGGCACAGGGGCACGCGATGATGAGAACCGACACCCCGGCGACCAGTGCCAGCGTCAGCGCAGGATCGGGCCCGACCGCCAGCCACACCGCGACCGTCAGCACCGCCACCGCCATGACCGCCGGGACGAACCACAGCGTGACGCGGTCCACCAGCCCCTGGATGGGCAGTTTCGCACCCTGCGCCGCCTCGACCATGCGGATGATCTGCGCCAGCGTGGTGTCCGCGCCCACGCGCGTGGCCCGGAATTGCAGGCTGCCGGTGCCGTTGACCGTGCCGCCGGTCACCGTGTCGCCCTCGGCCTTTGCGACCGGCACGGGCTCGCCGGTGATCATGCTTTCATTGACGCGGGTCTCGCCCGAGGTGACCTCGCCATCCACGGCGATCCGCTCGCCAGGGCGGACCAGCAGGGTGTCGCCGATCGCGATCTCGTCGATCGAGACATCTCTTCGCTCACCATCGCGGATCACCCGCGCGGTGCGGGCCTGAAGTCCGATCAGGCGCTGGATCGCGGCCCCGGTGCGGCCCTTGGCGCGCGCCTCCAAAAACCGGCCGACGAGGATCAGCACGACGATCACCGCGGCCGCCTCGAAATAGACGGCGCGCACGGCCTCGGGCAGAAGGCCTGGCAGAAAGGTCGCCACCACCGAATAAAGATACGCGGCCCCCGTCCCGACCGCGACGAGGCTGTTCATGTCCGGCGCACCGCGCAGCAGCGCCGACACGCCCTTGGCGTAGAACATCCGCCCCGGCCCGGCGAGAACCAGCGTCGTCAGTGCGAACTGCACCAGCCAGCTTGCCTGCTGCCCGATGGTGTCGTGGATCAGCGCCTGCAGGCCGGGGATCAGGTGACCGCCCATCTCGATCACGAAGACGGGCAGGGCAAGCACCGCGGCGACGGCGGTCTTGCGCAGGATCTCGCGCGCCTCGTCGGCCTTGCGCTCGGCGGTGCTCGCGCCGTGCGAGGCGTCGTCGATCTGCGCGGGATAGCCCGCCTCGCGCGCCGCCGCGATCAGGTCACCGATGCGCGTCACCCCCTCGGCAAACCGCACGGTGGCGCTTTCCGAGGCAAGGTTGACATCGGCCTCCAGAACCCCCGGCACGGCCTCCAGCGCAGCCTGCACCCGCCCCACGCAGGACGCGCAGGACATCGCGGGGATGGTCAGCCGCACCGTCTGCTCGCGCAAGCCGTATCCGGCCCGCTCCAGCGCCGCCGCGATCTCGCCCGGATCGATCTCGCCCGAGACCTCCAGCTGCATCGATTCCGCGGCGAGGTTGCCCGAGACGCCCGCGACCCCGTCCACCGCCTGCAGGGCCGCCTCGACCCGCCCGACGCAGGACCCGCAATGCATGCCATCCACGAAGATTGTCAGTTGTCGCTGCGCGGTCATGAACGACCCTCCGGCTTTGTTTCACACATGGTGATAAGGCGCTCGCCGAACATGGGGTCAAGGGGTGCTGCACCTGATGGACGCGGATTTCTTCGCCTGCACGGCTTGGGAAACAGGCGGTTACCGCGCGCGTCGTCAGTCGGACGACACCGGCGCCAGCGCGATATCGGCCAGCGTCGAGCGGTCGAGGTCTTGCAGGAATCGCGCTTCGGCCGCGCGCAGGCGTGACTTCAGGCGGCACTGGCCGTCGATCGAACAACTGCCGCCATCAGCCCTGAAACATTCGACAAGCGGATATCCCTCCTCCAGCACCCTGACAAGGGCACCGAGGTGGATCTCTTCGGCCGGTCGCGCCAGCATGGCCCCACCGCCGCCGCCGCGACGGGTGACGACGATCCCCCCGCTTGACAGCTTTTGCATGATCTTGGCCAGATGGTTGCGCGACAGCCCGAATTCCGCGGCCAGTTCGGCGCTCGAATAAGCGCGATCCGCATCGCTCGCCATGCGCATCAGCATGCGCAGCCCGTAATCTGTGAAGGATGTCAGACGCATCGCGATGTGATCTCTCAATGAATTGGTATTTATAATACTCTTTAACGCTCCTACCGTGAAATTCAATAAGGAAACCATGTGATGTCAATGACGCAGTCTGATCCGTCTTGGACCGTCGCCGCTGTGGGGACGCGGGACATGCCACCGAGGACAGAGACCGATTTCGCCATTCGCGTCGCGCGGGTCCATGACGATCTTGCCGAGTTTCCCGGCGCGCGCCTTCTGGTCGATCGCATCTGGCCGCGGGGTGTGCGTCGGGACGTGTTGCAGCCCGATGACTGGATCCGCGAGGTCGCGCCGTCGACCGCGCTGCGCACTTGGTTCGGCCATGATCGGGACAGGTGGGACGCGTTTCGAACCCGGTACCTGGCCGAGCTTGGCGACAACCCCGATTCGGTCGAGCGCTGCCTTGCGTGGTGCCGGGCGGGGCCGGTTGTCCTGCTCTTTGCCGCGAAGGACCGCGATCACAACCAGGCGGTGGTGCTGCGCGACCACCTTCGCGAAAGACTGACTCGAGAGGACGCGACATGACCGCCGATGACGACCGCCGCTTCGCCTCGCCGCCCTGCATGGCGGCGGACATCGCGCCGGAATATTTCGATCAGCAACAGCCGAACGACGTCGCGCGCTGGCG
Source organism: Roseovarius sp. D22-M7 (assembly GCF_037083785.1). NCBI lineage: Bacteria > Pseudomonadati > Pseudomonadota > Alphaproteobacteria > Rhodobacterales > Roseobacteraceae > Roseovarius > Roseovarius sp. D22-M7. The sequence goes on along the minus strand of NZ_JBAPKY010000008.1, from coordinate 4,182 downwards.
CCGGGCCGAGCGGGCGCGGCTGCACGCCGCCCGGCAAGCGATGCGCGTCGAGGACCGTCGCGCCGCGGGCGAGGCATTGGCCGGGCATCTGCGCGATCTTCTTGCGGCCCGGTTCGGCGAAATGCGGGATCGCGTCGTCTCGGCCTACTGGCCGATCAACGGAGAGCCCGACCTGCGCCCCCTGATGGCAGATCTGCATGCCGCGGGCGCGACGGTCGCGCTGCCGCTGGTCGAGGTGAAGAGATCACCGCTGGTCTTCCGCCACTGGTCGCCCGCGACGCGCATGGTGCGCGGCGACTGGAACATTCCCGTCCCGCCGGACACCGCCGCGGCAGTGACCCCCGAAATCACTCTCGCGCCGCTGATGGGCTGGGATCCGGCGGGGTACAGGCTGGGCTACGGGGGCGGGTATTTCGACCGCACGCTGGCGGCGCTGTCGCCGCGTTCCGTCACCATCGGTGTCGGGTTCCAGGCGGCAAGGCTCGACACCATCCATCCGCAACCGCATGACATCGCGCTGGATTTCATCGTCACCGAGGCCGGTCTGCAGGTCGACAGGGACGCCCCGTGAGCAGCACCGCCGCGCAGATCCGCGCCTGGCACGGGCCGGCGATCCTGAGCTACGGGTTCCGGCCGTTCTTTCTCGGGGCCGCGCTCTGGGCCATGTTGTCGATGGCGCTGTGGGTGCCGATGCTGGCCGGGCGGATGATCCTGCCCACGGCGTTCGATCCCGTCAGCTGGCACGCGCATGAGTTCCTCTTCGGCTATCTCGGGGCGGTGATCGCGGGGTTCCTGCTGACCGCGGTGCCCAATTGGACCGGGCGTCTGCCGATCGTCGGCTGGCCGCTTGGCGGGCTGGTGGCCTTGTGGATCGCCGGCCGCGTCGCGGTGGCGGTGTCGCAGACCCTGCCGGCGGTCGCGGTCGCCGTGGCCGACATGTCTCTGCCGGTCGTGCTGGGTGCGGTGCTCGCGCGCGAGATCGTGGCGGGGCGCAACTGGCGCAACCTGATCGTTCTGGGGATGCTCGCCGTCTTCGCCGCCGGCAATGCGCTGTTTCATTGGGAGGCGGCCCGCGGCGGCTATGCCGCGCAAGGCCATGGCCTGCGCCTCGGGCTCGGGGCGGCGATCATGATGATCGCGGTGATCGGCGGTAGGGTCGTGCCCTCCTTCACCCGCAACTGGCTGGTCAAACGGCAGAGCGTACTCCGTCCGAGCCCGCCGATGCAGCGGTTCGACAAGGCGGCGCTGGTCGTGTTGCTCGCAGCGCTTGTCCAGTGGGTGATCTGGCCGCTGCACGTCGCCACGGGCGCGGCGCTGCTGCTGGCGGGCGCGCTGCACCTGGGGCGCCTCGCCCGCTGGTCGGGGCACCGCACCTGGCCCGAGCCGCTGGTCGCCGTGCTGCATGCGGGCTATGCCTTCGTGCCGCTCGGCGCGCTGGCAGTGGCGGCCGAGATCCTGATGCCGGGCAGCCTGGGGATGGCCGGCGCACAGCATCTCTGGATGGCCGGGGCGATCGGGCTGATGACGCTGGCGGTGATGACCCGCGCCACCTTGGGTCATACCGGGCAGGCGCTGACCGCCGGGCCGGGCACGGTGGCGATCTATGCGGCCCTTTTGGTGACGGTGCTGTTGCGACTTGCCGCCGGTCTCTGGCCCGGGATCGCCGGGGCGCTGCACATCGGCGCAGGGCTGGCCTGGATCGGCGCCTTCGGCGGGTTCGCCCTGATCTACGGCGGACCGTTGCTGCGTCTGCCCGCCGGAACGCGCATCTGAGGCGGCCCGCCGATGGGATGGACCGAATTCGCGGCGGCCTACACGGTGTTTTTCCTGTCGCATTCGATCCCGGTGCGCTCGCCGGTACGGGCCCGGCTGCAATCGCGGCTCGGGCAGGCCGGATTCACCGCTGCATATTCCGCGCTGTCACTGGGCGTGCTCGCCTGGCTGATCGGCGCGGCGGGGCGCGCGCCCTACTTGCCGCTCTGGGGCTGGGCGCCGTGGCAGAATCACGTCGTCCTCGCGGCGATGTTGCCGGTCTGCGTGATCCTCGCGCTGAGTATCGCGCGGCCCAACCCGTTCTCCTTCGGCGGCACGCGCAACGCCCGGTTCGACCCGAGGCGGCCCGGCATCGTCCGCTGGACGCGCCACCCGCTGCTGGTCGCGCTGGCGCTCTGGGCCGGGGCGCATGTCGTGCCGAACGGGGATCTCGCGCATGTCATCCTGTTCGGCACCTTCGCGGCATTCGCCGGCCTTGGCGGACGCCTGATCGACCGGCGCAAGCGGCGCGATATGGGCGCGGACTGGGATCGGCTGCGCGCCGCCGTGGCGGCCGCCCCCATGCACATCGCGGCGCCACATCGCACCACCCTCCTGCGCCTGTCGGCCGGGCTTCTGCTTTACGGCGCCCTCATCTGGCTGCATCCGCTGCTTTTCGGGGTCAGCCCTCTGCCGTGACACCCCCGGCCGCGACGCGCGTATTCAGCTATGCGGGTCGTCGATCAGCGGGCTGGGTCTTGCGAAATTCTCCAGGTCGGCGCGGTCGTGGATGGTGACCTTGGCGCCCTCGATCCCCACCCCGTAATTCTGCAGCGACTTGAAGGCGCGGCTGAGGTTTTCCGGCGTCATCCCGAGAAACGAGGCGAGGCGGCGCTTGTCGAAGGGCAGATCGAAGCGTGCCTCGCCGCCGGCGCGCCGTTGCTGGCGCAACAGGAAATTCGCCAGCCGTTCGAGCGAGCTGCGCAGCTTGAGGTCCTTCTGCGCCTTGATGACATAGCGGTAGCACTGGGCCAGCTCGCGCACCACGGCGCGGGCGAACTCGCCATCCGCGTCGAAGGCCGCGCGCACATCCTCGCTGGGGATCAGGACGATGCGGCTTTTCTCCAGCGTGCGCGCCGACATCAGGTACGGCGCGTCGCGGATCGTCGCGGCGAGGATGAAGGTCGAGATCGGGCGCACGGTCGCCATGCTGGTCTCGCGCCCGTTCCAGCCGGCATAAAGATCGACGCAGCCCGACACCACGACATGGAGGAAATCCGACGGATCGCCCTCGGTGATGAGATCGACCTGCGGCGGGAAGCCCTGCAGATAGGCCGCCTGGACGAGGGTGTGAAAGCTGTCCTCGGACATCGAACGGAAGAGGTCGAGGTCGCGAATCGCGGGAATGTCATCGGATCTCATCGCCTCGTTTCCTTCTGTCCGGACCGTCCCTCGATCCTGAATTGATAAATGTCAATCTTCCGCCGCGCCAGTGCTCTCGCGCTGCACCACGTTTATCAACTCGCCACCGGACATGGTTTGCGCCCGGATTTATTTGGCGCACCGCCCCTGCGCCATTTGATCCAGGTCAAAAAAGGCGCGGGTCTCGCCGTGTTTCGTCGACCGCGAACGTCACCCAGGATCAATCTCAGGAGACCCTCATGCCAACGCTCGACGGCGTCACACGCACGGACCAGTACCGTGCCTTGGGACTGAGCACCTTTGCCTTCACGGTCTGTTTCGCGGTCTGGACGATCTTCTCGATCATCGGCGTGCAGATCAAGGAGGACCTCGGGCTCAACGACACGCAATTCGGCCTGCTGGTGGCAACGCCGGTGCTGACCGGATCGGTCAGCCGCATTTTCCTCGGTGTCTGGACCNGGCAACGCCGGTGCTGACCGGATCGGTCAGCCGCATTTTCCTCGGTGTCTGGACCGAGCAGTTCGGCGGGCGGGTCATGTTCCCGCTGCAGATGCTGGTCACGGCGGTCGCCGTCTGGCTGCTGACCAGTGTCCAGACCTACGAGATCTTCCTGCTCGCCGCGCTCGGTCTCGGGCTGGCCGGGGGATCGTTCATCGTGGGTGTCGCCTATACATCGCGCTGGTTCGAGAAGGAGCGTCAGGGCACCGCCCTCGGCATCTTCGGCGCCGGCAACGTGGGCGCCGCGGTGACGAACTTTGCCGCGCCGTTTCTTGTGGTCGCGCTTGGCTGGGAAGGCACGGCGCGCGTCTATGCCGTGGTCCTCGCGGTGACGGCGGTGCTGTTCTTCGTGCTCGCCAGGACCGATCCCGTGCATGCAGAGCGCAAGCGCACCGGCGGCGGCCCTGTGTCGACCGCCGATCAACTGGCGCCGTTGAAGAACATCCAGGTCTGGCGCTTTGCCACCTATTACTTCTTCGTCTTCGGCGCGTTCGTGGCGCTGGCCAGCTT